>CAZKTK010000005.1:0-25892 GCA_964555535.1 uncultured Rhodospirillaceae bacterium | reverse complement strand
GGAGAGGCGGCGGCGGATCCAACGATCATGGGTCTCGCGATCGGGCGGCAGTGGCTCGCGCGCATATCGTCTGGTGTCGGGATGACGCCGCCATTCCAGAATTTGCGCGCTATCGGCATGACACAAGGGTCGCAGGCGTATCGTCTCGCCCGATCGGCAGCTCAGCGGCACATCGAGGGCGTTGGCCACGCGGTAGGCGCCCAAGCCATCACATAGCGCAAGCGCTCGCTCACCCATCCGCCGAAGCTCGTCCCGATCCCTTACAATGTCCTGCAGCAGATCGCCCAACTGCCTCTCGCTCTGCGCCGTGGCATATCCTGGACAATAGGCGGCGCCGGCCTGGGTCAAAGCCTTGGCCGACCTCTCCTGATTCTCGGCCGTCAACAGCAGCAGGCTCGGTATGCCCAGGCAGCAGCGTTCCCAGGCGCTCATGCCGGACGCTCCAACAACCAGATCGTGGTCGGCAACGAGATCTGCCATCTCCTCCACGCCTTCTAACATGCGACTGGGATAGGGCAGCGTGCCGAGGCGCTCGCGTATCTCACGAACATGAGGGGCAGCCGAACCCAGCACGATCGTCACGCTGACGGCCGCCTCCACATGGCGCAATGCGTCCAGCACCAGCGCCGTGGCGTTGCCCGGGTCGGTCGCGCCCAACGACACCAATACGCGAACCTGATCGACACCGTCTCGTGGCGGCGGGAGATTGCGCCTGATCCGCGCAAAGGCCGGTCTGAGCAAGGCGTAGTCCGCTCCCATCAGGCAAAGTGTGTGGTCCGGAATCAACCCTGCATAATCGGCGGGCTCGCCATTCAGCGTGGCATCTATCAACACGTCGGCATCGTGGCTGCGCTGGCCAAGATCATCGATGGCGACGATGCGACGCGCGAACGAGCGAGCGGATCTCTCGAAGGATCTGTCGAGCCCGTAGTGATCCACGATTATCAGATCGACACCATCCTGCAATTTGGCAGCGAGCCAGCTCGCATCCTTCTCATGCTCGCGCGGAATCGTGATGCTGGCTTCGTCGCGCAGGCCCGGCGCAACCTCCACTGCTTGGCCGTTGACCGCGAAACGGGTGTGCCAGCCCCTCGCCGCCATGACCCGCGCCAATGTCAAACAACGCATGGTGTGCCCGGCACCGATCGTGGTACTGGCGTTGCAGCGGAACAGTGCCGTAGCCGCGTTCATCGCACTCGGAAGATCGGCTCGATGACCGGGCAAGGTAGATTGCTTTCCAAGGCACCCGAATCGAGCGCATCGCGAAGCGCACCCAACGCCTTCTCCCAAGCCCTTGAAATGATAGCGAGATCATGCGCATCATGCGCATAGCAAATATTATGGCTTCCCAACGTCAAGACCCCATGGCGAATCATTTCGCGCATCCATAGGGTCCGGATCGCCTCCCTGCGGGCGCCGGCATGGTCTTCGAAGACAACCACTTTCCATGGCGCCATGCCGCGCAGCTGCATGACCTGGGTCAGATCGAATTGCTCGATCAGCGCCGTTGCCGCGCTTGCCAGGCTTGTGCCATTGTCCCACAAGGTCTCGATGACAGGCTCGCGGCGCATCTTGTCGATGACGGAGAGTGATGCGGCCAGCGACAAGGACTCCCCGCCGAAGGTGGCCGAAAAAAAGATCTCTTCCATTTGCACCATCAAGTCGGCGCGCCCGACCACGGCGGATATCGGCATGCCGTTCCCCATGCCCTTGCCGAAAGCGGCGAGATCGGGAGTGATGCCGAAATAATCCTGGGCGCCGCCCAACGCATAGCGAAAACCGGTGACGATCTCGTCGAAGATCAGCACCGCGCCTTGCGCGCGCACGAGTTCCGCGAGCGCCGCCAGATAGCCCGGTTTGGGTTCCTCGACGGACATGGGCTCCATGATAACCGCCGCAAACTCGCCCGGGTGCGCCTTGAACAGGGTGTGCAGCGCGTCCAGATCGTTATAGGGAAATGGCGTGGTCAGGTCCCGCACGGCTTGCGGAACACCCTTGCTGCGCGAGGTGGCGCCAATATACCAGTCCTGCCATCCGTGGTACCCGCATATGGCAATGCGGTCGCGTCGTGTGGCCGCGCGCGCGATGCGTATGCAGGCGCTTGTCGCATCGCTGCCATTCTTCCCGAAGCGGGCCATTTCGGCACAGGGAATGATCTCGGCAAGCCGCTCCGCAAGCTGTCCTTCCAATTCGGAAGCCAAGCTATAGCTGATGCCATTATCCAATTGTCGCCGGATCGCCTGGTCCACATCGGCATCGCGATAGCCGAGCAGCACCGCCAATAGGCCACAGCTCAGATCCACATAGCGGTTTCCATCCAGATCCCAAACGCGCCCGCCATCGCCATGGGTGACAAATGTCGGCGCTTGGCTCTGCGGCAGTTGAATGTGGCTCTTCGAGAAGGTCTGGGATCCTAAAGGGATGGTTCGCTCAGCTCGCTGCAGAGCCTGGTCCGAGGCACCAAAGCGCTCGATCAGCGTCGCCGAACCGCCATCGGCCGTCGATCTGCGCTCCTGTGTCACGCGCAAGCCGCAGATGTCAGGGTGATCCGCCAGTGCCGCGAGCACTTCGGCGAGACTGGTCGGCCGATCGACGGGAAGGAGCCCCAAGACGGCGCGCAGAAATCGAAGATCATCCGGCGTGTCCAACGTCCAGCGCTCGCCGGCCAATCCGGGCACCGGGCAGACGAGATTCACGATCCGATAGAGGCCACGGTTGCGCCGTATGAACGGCGTCACGTGCTCGCGATCAGACGCCTGCTGCGCTTGCGTCGCGGCGCTCGCCAGCGCTGATGCCCGGAAGACCTCGCAATCCAAGCCATCGGGCCAAGTCGGCGGATCCACGTTGCTGGCATAATCGGCGTCTGTCTGACGAAGAAGCAGCAGGACCAGAGCACAAACAGAAGGGTCGAGAAGCGGGCAGTCCGCCGTCAAGCGCATCACGATATCCGCGCCCTCCGCGGCAGCCGCTTCGTGCATGCGCGCTAACACATCCACCTCCGAGCCGCGATAGCAGGTAAGATCCCGCTTGGCGCACCAGGCCGCGATCGGATCGTCGGTGGCCGCGGTCGATGTTGCGATAATGACCTTGTCGACACCGGGAACCGCCGCCGCCGCATCTGTCACCCGAGACAGCGCGGTTTGCCCACCCAGGTCCATAAGCACTTTGCCTGGCAAGCGGTTGGACCCCAAGCGGGCCTGTACGATAGCGACGCTGGTCATGGCGGGACGTTAGGTCGGTGATTTCGAGCCCTGGGATTCGGTCACGACCTCAAGCGCCAAATCGAAGGTCAGGGCCTCCATCTGCTGCTCGAAAGTCAACGTTATGCCGAAACCCTCGTCGATCGCGCTCATGAGATGAATGTGGCCTAGAGAATCCCATTTCTCGCAGTTATCGGGAGACAGCTCCGGCCCGATATCGGCGACCGGAATCTCGAGAACCACCGAGAATACCTCCTTCAATCTGGCGGTAACACTTTCGTCAGTCATGCATTCTCGCCTCCGTCGCGGACAGGGCCACGTCTATGTGCGCCGGCCAATCGCATGTCGCCTGCTCGATATCCAAGACATACTCCCTCGCCAAGTCGGTGCAAGCGGCAGGCATAAATCCGTATCGCGCCAGAAACGCAGCTACTTGGTCATTACGCGGACCTTGAATGAAAGTCGCGCTCAAGCGAGCTAGGCCACGGCGCCTCGCTTGCGTTCCGGCAAACGCGATCATTGCTTCCTCCACCTCTCGCCCCAAGGCACGGCAACTGATCACCAGGTTGGCGATCCGCAGGGTATCCTCGTGAGGCTCGAACTCTAGCTCCATCACCGCGATGACGCCGTAATCGCCGAAGCGATCCCTGAGGGCAGCCGTATAGATGCGATCCCCCTGCTCGGCCAATGTGCCAATCTGGTCCGCCGTCGGCCGATGCAGGCTCAGATTGAATTGGTTCGTCTTCTGTAGCAGTTGATGCGCCCTCGCGGCGCTCACGGTGTCGACCGGATCGATGCTCAGCCGCAGATCCAAGCCCGCCAGAAAGTCGCCAAGACTGCCCGCCTGTGAGCGTGCCTGTTTGCGCCGCGTCTCCGATATGTAGCCCTCGGCGCGGCCGCGGTCCTCGGCCGATATTGTCAGTGTATCGAAGGCACCGGTCTCGAGTAAACGCGGGACGAAGTCGGCAGGATCGGGCCCCAGCTCGATGACATCGACCATCGGCAGAAGTTCGCGAACCAACGCGCATTCGACCGGACTGTCGTCGGCAAACACGAAGCTATCGAGGCCGAGACCCAGCTCGTCCGCCAACGCCGTGAGATTAGTGGCCTTGTCTTCCCAATTGATGCGATGGGCACTGAAATCACTCCATTGCAGGAGCATTTCTTGCCGCACATCGAACACCGCGCGCGCATCGGCTTCATTGTTCTTGCTGTTTATCGCAAGCAGGATCCCGCTCTCTCTGAGCTGCTTAATCCGTCTCTGAAAGTCGATATAGGCCACACCAGGCCATTGTTCTGCCGATATGGCAATGCCTGCTACGCCATCCTCTCCCACCACGCCGCCCCAAAGGCTGTTGTCGAGATCCAGCGCCAACACCTTGCGTCGCGGTCGATAGAGACAGGCCAGCGCGCGGGCCATGCCGCGTGCCACGCTTGGCAGCCCAGGCCCCGATATGAATGTCATCCGCGCCAGATAACCTGCCCGATCGAACCAGCCGCTGCCGGGCAGCGCCAACCAGGCGGGAAGGTCGAGGAGATAGCAATGGGCCAAAGCCTCGGTAAGCTCGCGGATACCACGATTGACTGCATCGATGGCGGTGCGGCGATCGCCGCCGGTCCAGCCTGCCAAGCTCAAGGTATTTGGCTCCGGCGCATCAGCGATGAGCCCGATGAACAGCGGCACGCCGCTCCTGGCGCGGAAGCTACGCAGGGCGCTCGCGATCAGCGCGATGGCTTCGCTTGGCGAGGGTGTGTCGGGCGCCAGGACCGCGTCGCCGTGCAACAGCACGACCACTGCCGAGGCGTCAGCGGGGCCGAGGGTCTCCGGATCGGTCAGCCCGTTCAGCCATCCGCCATATTGCTCGAAGATGGGGTCTGCCCGCCAGCCCGCCAGATAGGCCTCCACGTCGAGAAACGGCGCCACGGTCTCGATGGTGAAAGACGACAGGATGGCGACGGTCCGGCGCTTGTCGCCCGGCGGCAACGCGGCCTTCCACTTCATGTAGGCGAGTGTGGTCGGTGCCGCATCGAGCGTCTTTCGGAGCTGGCTGCGCGCGGCCACTTGCCGTTCCGGATTGGCGAGCAGGTCTGGCAGGGATTCGGCGGTCATCGCATCGTCGCTCCGCCGTCGAGCACCAGTTCGTGGCCATTGACGAATTGGCATTCGCTACCGGCGAGAAAAGCGACCGCCGCGGCGACTTCGCTGAGCTCGGCCAATCGTCGCAGCGGCGTCTGCGCCGCGACCAACTTGCGCATCTTGCTCGGCACGGTCGCCGTCAGCGGCGTGTTCATGAAATGGGGCGAGATGATGTTGGCCCGTATGCCCTTCGGGCCCATCTCCGCGGCAATCGATCGGATCAATGATCCGGCAGCGCTCTTCGCACCGGCATAGGCCGCCATGCCCTTGGGCGGTGGGCCGCTGCTCGCGGTGCTGCCGATGAGAATGAACTGACCGGCGCCCGCGGCCTCCATCGCTGGGGCTGCGCTCAGCAACAACCGGTGCAGCCCGCCGACCTGGATCTCGAAATGCTTACGATAGACCTCCCAGTCCGTCTCCGATGGCCCGGCGTTGGGCAGCAAGGCGCTGGCACAGTGCACCACCAGGCTCGGCGCACCGAGAGTGAGCTCGGTTTCGGCGACCGCCTCGCGCACGGAAGAACCGTCGCTCAAGTCGGCATTGACCGCGATCACGGTCTCTCGCTCTTCGGCCAGCGCTTGCAGCGGTGACATCTTCCGCCCGGCGAGCGCCACGGCAAACCCGTCTTCGGCGAGCCGGGTCGCGATGACCCGTCCCAGGGCACCGCCGGCACCGGCGACGAAAGCCACCCGCTGGGAGTCCTGCCGCGCGACGTGCCGCGATCGGCTTGCAGCGCACTCGGCGGATCCGGCGCCAGGCAACAGCACTTCGCTCTCGCCCTCCATGACCTCTCTGCCCGCCTTGTTGACGGCCTGAACATGAAGACGGATCGCCTTTCGCCGCGTCGCGACCTCTATCACTTCGCCGCTGAGAGTGATGCAGTCACCGATATGCACCGGCGCCAGGAAGCGATAGGTCTGCGAGGCCCATAAGGCCCCCGCACCGGGCAATTTCGTTCCGATCAAAGTCGAGACGAAACTCGCATAGCACATGCCATGCACGACGCGCTCGGGCAGACCGAGTACCTTGGCCGCTGCGTCATCCATATGAATCGGGTTATCGTCGCCAGTCAGGGCCACGAACCTATCCACCAAGGCGCTGGTGATGCCCACGCTCAGCGATGCTCTGTCGCCGACCTGCGGCAATGCCGGTGCTTGCGTCACGGCGTCACCTCATTGGGGTCTCGTCCGCGCAACGCCGCCCAGTGGCGCGCGGTCATGCTCCAATAGACCGCTGCGCGATAGGCCCCGTCGCTCCAGTAGAGGTCGGGAAACTCGCCTTCGTAGGTAAATCCCAAGCGTCGGAAATTGAAGTTCGATGCCACGTGGTTCTCGGTCGTCGGCTCGAGAATCTTGCGCACGCCGCGCTCGAAGAAGGCAAAATCACAGACCAGCGTCACCGCATCCAGCGCGGCACGGCTGCTCCAATATCGCTTGTCGCCGATCAGATATCCCATATGGGCGAAGAGGTGATTGGGGTCGAGGCGCAAGGTGATGTTGCCGATATAAGTGTCGTCTGTAGCGTCGTGAATGCCGAACAGGAAGCGGTCCACGTGGTCGAAGCTCTCGACGAAGGCGGATATGTCCGCCTCATCGCGGGCGGAGAAGCGCACCTGCAAAAAGCGGATCACGTCTGGGTCACTGAGCCAGGCTAGATAGTCCTTGGAAATCGTGCCGGGCAAGACTCGTTTCAAATAGAAGGCATCGCCACGCACTTCATCCGAGTACGGCGGCTCGCCGCATCTCGGCGCCGGTGCCGGGTCCGGGTTCGCGCTTGGCTGCCATTGATCAGTCATCCCGCGCCCCTCGCTGCTCCAGAAACGACACGACTGCGTCGGCGGCGCTGCGGCCGCCATTCGCTATCGGAGCGGCGATGAAATCGCTGATCAATCGCTTTCGGGCCGCAGCGCGCTCCCTCCAGGCAGCTTCTATATCGCTCATGGGCTGAGCAAGAAAGGCGCGCAAACGCTCGTGGAAGTCCGGCGTCCTATGGTCGAAGACGAATACGCCGAGCCGGAAGGCCTCAAGTGCCTCGTCGTCCAGTGGCATGGCATCGGGATAGTGAAGGAACACCGTGGGCTTGTCCGACATCAGGCACCACGACACGGTGCTCGTCGCGCCTGCGGTTACGAGCATACGCGCATAAAGCGCGAGATAGCGGAAATCCAGGCGTTCCTTGTAGACTTCCACGCCGGGCGTACGCGCCGCGAGCTCCAGCGCCGGATCGGGGTCGAGATAGCGCACCGCGGGATAGGGCTTGTAGGTGACCCGATGCGGCAGTCCGGCGAACACACACTCGATCAGATCGGCCTCGCGCGCATACATGGTGGTATCGGCAATCCCACGATGCAAGCGGGCAAGGTTGCTTTGATAAAGATTGGTGCAGACATACCAAATCGGATTCTTTCTGCCCTCTCTTGTGCGACGACCCACCTTGCGGTAATCGGACGGCATGCCGACGGCAACGGCACGCGCTCCGGAGTACGGGCTCCGATTGAACAATCTCGCCGCGCGCTCGTTGAAGGTCAGTGCCAAGTCGCTGGCAGCATTCTCGAAGCTCAGGGCGTAACGCGACGTGCGCTTGCTGATCTCGGGCGTGACCCCGTGCTGGACCGTGATCAGCGGAATATCCCGCTCGCGCAAGACCCTGTGCAGTGCCACGGCCTGGGGCGTCAAGAGCATGTTGGTGAGCACGGCGCGGCAATGCCAACGCTTCTGCCTGTCCAACGCCTCTCGCCACAGGGGCTGGGCATCGCGGAAACTGGTAAGCGCCTCCGCTACTGCGCGGGCGCCGAGCTGCTCGAGCGCCGGTAGAGCGCGCTCGCCAATCAATCGACGGAAGCGTCTGCGCAATGTCATCGCGGTCAGATCCGTGACCTCGCCCCAGGCCTCGCCATCTACAGCGGGCTCGGGAAATCGCGGTTGCGCCAGCGATCGAACGGCAAAGCCCCGTGCCATCAAGTGCGCGCCCGCTTCCTTGACCAGTTCGTTCTCCCGCAGCACCAATATGGTGCCGCGCGGCGGCGTGACCGCCAGGCGTTGCCAAGCTTCGATACCCAAACGGTAAAGAACCGAGCGAAGATTGGTTTGCGCCAGGCGCCTCGCCAACGGTGGCTGCGGCGGCGCAGGCTCGGCAATCCTTGGCAGATGCTCGGCCGGGACCTCGATCAGCGTGGGATCGCCGGCCAGGGACACGATGTCGGCAACGCGGTAGCGAAACCGGCGGCGCAAATTGGCGTCGCTCTGGACCGCGGTCACGACGGCGCAGCTGGCATCCACGGGCTCGTCCCGCAACGCCGCCGCGGCATAGAGGTAGCCCTGAAAATCGGTGAACAAGGCGCGCCCCGCGACCAATGCCAAGCCTGCCGCCTGTGCCGGCTCGGCAATTGCGCGTACGCCCCGCCAGAGGTCGTCCGCGCTTGCGAGCAACGCATCCTCGAGTGCGGCAATCTTGTCCGGCGTTAGTCTTTCGTCGGCCATCTGGGCGGCGATCGTGTCGTCGGCCAGGATAGCAGGCGCCAAGGTTCGCACTTGCGCTTCCCGCGGCAAGCCGCGCCGCCACGCTTCCGCCAATGCCGCGCGGCAATCGGCATAAACCAGGGTCGCAGCCTGGACCGCAGCGACGCTCACAGATCGCACGCCTCAGTTAACGCCTCGACAACGCTCAGCTGGCGGCGCCTGGCGATCGCGCGAACCATCGTCATATCGAGGCCTTGACCCTTCGAGGGGGCCGGTAGGGCAGTCACTACCACGTCGTCGCACACGTATCGCCCGTGGCGAAGCCTATCTGCTGCTGCGCGGCTCATGCTTGCTGCTCAGCGACAAAATTGCGCCAATCCTGCTCGCTCAACCATTCGTTGTTGGTGTTGCTGGAATACTGAAACCCGTCCTCTACGGAATGCGCGTCTTCCGAGCGAAATGGTTTATGCGACCAGAACGCCAGGGATGGCTCGATAATGAAACGGTCCTCCAGCGCCATGGTCGAGCGCGCGTCGTCGGCAGTGATCATGATCTCGTGTAGCTTCTCGCCCGGGCGAATTCCGATCTCCTTTTGAGCCAGCTGTGGCGCCATGAAGCGCGCCAAGTCGACGATCTTGAGGCTTGGTATTCGTGGAACGTAGATTTCTCCGCCCCGCATCATCTCCAAGGATGACAAAACGAAATCGACTCCTTGTTGCAGGGTGATCCAGAAGCGCGTCATGCGGGAATCGGTGATGGGCAGCGTCTCGCTGCCTTCGTCGATGAGCCTTTGGAATACATCAACCACGCTGCCGCGCGAGCCGATGACGTTGCCGTAACGGACGACAGAGAAATGCGTGTCTTGAGTGCCACTGAGATTGTTGGCTGCAACGAAGATCTTGTCCGAGGCCAGCTTGCTCGCACCGTAGAGATTGATCGGATTCGCCGCCTTATCGGTCGACAAGGCTATGACCTTCCGAACGCCTGTACGCAATGCGGCGGTGACTACATTTTCGGCGCCATGGACATTCGTTCGTATACATTCGAACGGGTTGTACTCCGCAGCCGGAACCTGCTTCAGTGCGGCCGCGTGAACCACATAATCGACCTCACGCATGGCCAACTCGAGACGATCTACGTCGCGAACGTCACCGATGAAGAAGCGCGTCGGCGCCACGCCTCGTCGCGTGAGGTCTGCCGCCATCTCCGACTGCTTGAGCTCGTCGCGCGAAAACACGATGATCTTTCGTGGCTCGAAGCGGTCTAGGATGGTGTTGACGAAACGTTTCCCGAAAGATCCCGTGCCGCCGGTAACCAAAACGCTATTTCCATTAAGGTCGATGCTGGATGAGGTAAAGTTTCGCAAGCCATTTCTCACAATGAAGATTGCAGTGGACCATCAGGTGGCTTCCGTCTGGGATGCCGGTGCCGTACCCGCCTCGGACAAGCCCGCCGATGACGCAGAGGTAAAGCCACCAATCGAATCGATCAGGGCGGCGCCCAGAACGCTCACATCCTCGCGCTCAACCTTCTCGCCGCCGGACACGCCGACCAAGAGATTCGGGTCGCTGACAGGGACAGCCTCGAGCTCGAGCGCCGCAAGCAGGGCCTGGCCGCAGCGGCGGCGCTCCCCAAGGGAAGGCATATCACCATATGTGATGCTGCGCAGCGCCGCCTTGGTCCGGGCATAGGAGTCCGCATGGAAGACGTGCGGCAAGAGCCTACCGGGAAAACGGGGATGGAACGTCAGTACCGGCGTTCCCGAAACGGCAGCCTGAATTCCCAGCGAGCCATTGATCACCGCCAGCGCGCGCGCCTGGCGGGCCAGCGCCTCTCCGCTCTCTAGGGTCGCCGCCACGAGCAGATTTGGATAGCCGCATAATCGACTCCAGAAACCTGCCGGGCGTGGTGTGGTCAATCCCGGATGCTCCTTGACGATCACGCGCCAGCCGGCAGGCACTGTCTTGACCAGCCAATCAATGCAGACAAGTTGATTGTCCGCCATTGGCGATTCGGCCATCAACGTCGCCTCTGGCTCCACTGCCAGGGGAAAGAAGACATAGGGCAGATCCTCGGCCAGCTCGGACAATAGGGGCTTTTCCTTGAGAAAGCCGCGTCGGATCCACCAGATGCCGACGATCTCCCGCAGCTGGTCTCGCAGCAGATATCCGCCATAGGTGTGGCGTCGGCGCTTGATGATGTCGCCGGCCTTCCGGCGCACGCTCAAGTAAAGGGCTCGACCGAGTGCACGGAAGCTTGCTCGAGCCGGAATCGACCTGCGAAAAGCCTGGAACCGCTCCGGGCTGGAGACCTGTGTGTCCGCCCCCTCCGCTTCGGTTGCTGGCATGGTGGCGGCCCGATCGCACAAGCGGCTGTATTTCTCGGCCAGATTTCCAGGGCGGTAATATCTATCCACCGCCCAAAAGAAGTTCTTCCCGGTCAGAGTGTATGCGAGAGCCCGCACCGGTACATCGCGTCCCTCGGCAAGCTGATGCAGCGTCATGCCGATCATGTTCGAAGGCGCGGCGACGATCGCGACTGCTTGGACCCGCTCAAGCACATCATCAAGGGCCTGCGCCAGGCGCAGAGCGATATCGACGGACTGATCATAACTGTTCGCGAGCATGTAGCGTGACCGCGAATACTTGGCGCCGACGACGAAGCCATGCCCAAGGTGGCGATCGCTCCGCAAGATCTCGAGAATGTCGATTCCGGTACTCTTCTCAACCGCGGCGGCACGTTCAGCCAGCCTTGCCGGGCTCTCGATCTCCTCCGCGTTGCGGTTCTGCAGCACCGCCTCGAGATCCACCAGCTCCGCGAACGCATTCGGATCGAAGTCGTAGACGGCGGGGTTGGGCAGGGTCTTCACACCCCTGTGTACCAGCACCACGTCGACGCCGTACCGCACGCGCAAATGGCGCGCCAGCGGAGACAGCAGATCGGCAAACTGATTGGCGTACTGGATGATGATCCGCGGCAAGGGGGTCTGTTCGTCAGCTTGCATCTTTCGCTCTTTCACTGCCTGCCCCATCCGACCCTTGACGCACGGCGCCGGTGCCCGATCCCGAGCTTTCTGCGACCTTGTGTCGGTAGCGAGCGAAATAGACCACGTCGGTTTCGACCCCATCGAGCAGATAATGCCGCGGGCGGCTTCCATCCGGTTGCATCGCCGATCTTTCCATTATTCGAATCATCGCCCTGTTGGCCGCCATTGCACCACCTACGACCTTTCGCATTGCCCCAGGACCGAGCATGAAATCGCAGACCGCCGTCCAAGCTTCCCTTCCAAGCCCCCGGCCCCAGGCCGAGCGCTCACCAATCAGGATAGTGACATCACAAATCCGATTGTTCAGATCCAGATTTGCCGAGATGTTCCCGATGTGCCCGAGAGCCGGATCGACGGCGATGATCGCCCACAGAGGATTCCCCGCATCAGCCATGGCTCGCACATAGCGCCGACAGCTTTCCATGCTATGTCGGTGATGGCGCTGTTCGCTATAGCGCACCACTTCCGGGTCGTTCAGCCAACCGACATAGCGCTCAGCCAGATGCGCCTCACTGAAAACTTCGAGCTTTAGCCGGGCGGTTTCCAACAAGGGTGCAGGCGCTTGCCCTTGGCAAGTCCGAGTCATGAGGACGACACGGAAGTTGCTTGTTCGTCTAGCCAGCGCAATACCTGCGCGCGGCCATCGAAGGAAAGGCGCTCCAGATATTCACCTTGGCGTTCCAGCGCATGCGGGGCGACATTCGGGTCAAGTAGTGCCGACATCAACAGCGCCGTGGCACTGTCCGAATCATTGGCATAGAGACAGTTGCCGTAGCGGCTGGGAGCGAAAGGATCGCTCCCTGTGAGGCCGGGACGCAGACTGAAGGTGGGCTTCCGTAGCAGCATGGCCTCAAGCAGCAATACAGAGCTTACGCCAACCACCATGTCCGAGCGCGCGGCGGCCTCGCGGCCGGAATCGCCGCCCGCGATGAGGCGAAGGCTGAGACGCGGGTCCTGGGGACACGCGGCCAGGCGCCGGCGATAGGGCTCTGCCTCTTCATAGGGGTGCAACTTGATAGCCAGGTCAATCCGCAGGTCGGGCGACCTATCCAGGGCCTGCGTGGCAGCGCGGTGAACCACGTCGAAGACGTCGAACTCGTCGAAACCGATCGAGTCCTGCAAGCCCAAGGCGTAATCGCGCGAATAAGGCTCGCTGACATACAACAAGGCGATAGGCCCGCAGGACGACGGTTTGCCTTGCGGTTCGGGTTGGGTGGGTGCAGATAGCGGGAACAGATAGGGCTGACCAGCCAGCAGCACCTGATCCGAGGCAAATCCCAGCGATACCAAGTCATCGCGCTGGGCGGCATCGATCGCCGCCACCCATCCCGGGCGACCCGCTTGAAAGCGCCTTTCCAGGTTGGTCCATTGATCGAGCCAAGCCAGCGAGGGCACGGCATCGGCTTCGGCGAGGCGCCACAATGTTGCCTCGAGCTGAACCACCATCGAGGTGCCGGTCACCAGGGCACGTGGTCGCGGCCGCTCGTCCCACGCCACCGCTGCCTCGTATTCGCAGCGGTCTTGCGGAAAGCATTGCGCCGCTATGCCGCGCTCGGCAAAACGCGATGCGGACACCGGCACGGTCCAGACTGGCTCGACGCACGTCGCCAGCTCCGGCGACCCATGCAGGAATGCCGCAATGACGTTGGCGCCACCAGGATCAGCCGCGGCGAATCGCAGGCTCACTGCCTTCTCCGATTGCGGCGACGCTGCCGGTTAGCTCCCAGACCTTCTCGAAAGCATCGGCGATGCAGTCCGCGAAAGGCTCGATCTCAGGGTGCAGCCAGTTGTGGAAAAGCAGCTCTTCCTCGTAGAGCCGCCCCACCACGGGGCAGAGACCTGCGTGACTGCCGGCATCGCTAGCAAACAGCGGCTCCCGGTAGAGCGGGCGGCAATAGCCCTCGAAGCAAGGGACGCCCTCGGCGGCTAGCGCGGCGACCAGTTGGGCCCGCGAAAAGCCGGCCTCGGCGGCATCTAGCCGTAGTGCATAGACGTAATAGACGTGATCGCGCATGTCTCCGACCGTGGGCACGGTCAGGCCCGGCAATGCTGCGAGGCGCTCATCGTAAAGCGCCGCGATGCGCCGACGTGGCGCCGTCAGGGCATCGAGCTTCGCCAATTGTTCGCCGGCGATCGCGGCTTCGAGCTCGCCCATGCGGAAATTGAAGCCGATTAGCTTTTCCGGATGGTTGGCATAACCGATCTCGCGCACCACAGCTTCCCCATGGTTGCGAATCAGACGCAGCTTCTCCGCCAAGCCGTCATCGTTGGTGCAGGCCACACCGCCTTCGCCGCATTGGATCGTCTTGTGGCAGTTCAGGCTGAACACGCCGATATCGGCAAGCGTCCCCGCCGGGCGCCCGCGATAGAGCGCACCCGGCGCTTGTGCGTTGTCCTCGATCAGCATGAGCCCGTGGCGGCGTGCTAGCGCTGTCAGTGCGTCGTAGTCGGCGGCCTGACCGAACAGATTGACAGCCATGATCGCCTTGGTGCGCGAGGTGATGCAGCGAGCGACGCTTTCTGGATCCAGGGTGAAGGTATCCGCCCGCACGTCGGCGAAGACGGCGCGCGCGCTCCACAGCTTGGCCGCGGTCGCAGACGCGATCATGGTAAAAGGCGGCACGATCATCTCGTCTCCGGGCCCCAGGTCGCATGCCGCGGCCGCGGCCATCAGGCAACTGGTGGCGCTGTTCATGGCGATCGCATGCTTTATCTGAAAACGCTCACACCACGCCGCCTCCAGTCGCCTGACCTCGGGGCCACCGTAGAAATTCTCGCCGGCCGAGCCGTAGAACCCGCTTAGGCTGCCGCTTCGCAGCACCCGCATGGCGGCCGCAGCCTCCTCTTCGGCGATACTGTTGTGCAGAGGCAGATCCTCTTCCAGCATCGCTCGCCCACCGAGCAGGGCCAGCCGGGATGCGCCGGTCAATGCGTCCGGTCCGGCTATGATGTCGCCTCCTCGCCGCGCCAGCGCATCTTCGCAAGCCGTGTCGCGGCATTTATGTGCACGCTCTCGGGCATGGCCTCGCTGACATCCTCTATTTCGAAGCCGTAACGGGCCGCAAGATCGGCATAGAATGCGAAATTGTGCCACCAGTCCTTGACGTTGAGGCGCTCGACACTGCAGCTGGCGTCCTTCTCCGAATAGCTAAACAAGATCACCGAATCAGGCTTCAGTATCTTGCGCATGTTCTTGAAGGTCTCCTCGATGTCCTCCGGCGGCATGTGGGTGAACACCGCGAGGGACCAGAAGTAGTCTACCTTGCGATCGCCCATCCAATCGAAACTGTTGTCGGTATTGACGATCAGCTGGGGGCGTTTGGCATCGAACGCCATCTTGCGCCTGAGGTATTCGCTACCGAACTCGATACGCGCCTTGCTGGCGTCGTTCCCGGAGAAGTTGCCGGCGTCGAGGTATTCGATGAAATGCTGCGCCGTGCGCAAGAAACCGACGCCGAACTCGTGCAGCGTATGATGCGGCTCGAGACCGAAACCCTTGACGATCCCGAGGCTGTTGGGGTCGCCATTCATGTAGTATTCGAACTGTCGTAGCGCGTCAGAATCCCCTGATTCGAGGGTCTCGAAATTGACGAATCCGTCCATGCGTCCGGCATACCACGTTAAATAGTCGCCGCCGCGCAGGCGATGGAGCCTAAGGCTAAGATATTCCATCGGTCCGTACCAGAATCTGTAACGCACCGACTTGCTTTCGCCCCGTAACCAGTTGAGCAACGCCGCCGGCATCAGCAAGCGCGCCAGACGACAAACGTTCTCGATCAAAGCGTTGATGACTTTCTCCTCATTCTATTCTCTGACCAGCCGGCGGCCGGCGTTCACGATCTGCCGGACAACCAGCCGCCCACTCTGCTACGCAGCGTTTGGCTCAACGGGCGATGGGTCGGCTCGCCCCGGTAGGGGTCCGAATGCTCAAGCGTCGTCATCTGACAGGGATCGCTTAGCGAGTGCTTGGCAAACAAGGTGACAAGGCGCCGGGGGCCGCTGACCAAGATCTGACCCATCCACGAGTCATGGTCGCTAACAAGGTCGGCGACCGCCACGCGCCGCGCATGCAACGGATCAACGCGGATCTTATGGCTCTTCACCACGCCCGAGACATCGATACGCACCGTCGCTGCTCGCATGAACGGATTTATCAGGACAACCGATTCGCCTATGTCGGCACTCCGGTCGATGCATGATAATGGACAGCCCTCTACCCATCTATACCCCGGCGCCTTGCCGAAAGCATCGATCTGGTAGATCACGACGGTATTGCCGTATTTCAGGGCATTGTCGCTGAAGAAAGTCTTCCGTTCATGGCCATGGTAGATCTTGTAGCTAGGCGGCAAGAAAGCGCCCGCGAAGCCGATAAGGCGCTTGGCGGAACCGCCATCGAAGGCCGCCGCAGTCGCTGCCACGCTCGCGGTGCCCTCTGGCGCGTCCAGTCCGACATGGGTCTCCACGAACCTGATGGATTCGCCCTCTCGCCAATGCCCTTCGTCGATACTGTCGAAGTCGAAATCGGGATCGTCTCCGCTCCATTCCCCGTTGCGCCACTGCACTCGTGCCGCGTGACGCTGCAACTCTTCGCCGCCGCCGAAGATGCGGCGCTCAATCAACAGATCGGCCTCGGGCGTGTTGATCTGCTTGGCAATCGCATCAACCCGCACCGTCTCATGCAATCGATAGCCGTCCGGCGGGGCGATGCTTATTACCGGAATGAAATATTGATAGCCAGACATCTCAATTCCCGTCTCAGATATGGTCCAGCGAGATGCGCGGCGGATCACCGCAGCTGACCATGATGTGGAAGCGCGTTTCAACATCGCTCGAACTGCGCACTGTCAGTGGCCGCGCCGTCGCGGTGGTCACTTCCGATGCCGACCCCAGCGGCACTAGACAGGCGCCGCGCGCGGGCAGATCCAGCGTCTGCCGATCAATCAGCCTGGTACCGTCAAACTGCTCTACAGCAAGCTCTCCCGGTTCGTTCGCACAATTGACCGCAGACAGGAATTGGCTCTCCGTCGCGGGGCCTTGCATGGTCGTGAAGACAGAGCTGGTGCGGCCGCGACCCTGGCCGTGAACTGCGGTCATCGCGAGTGGCGTGATCACGGCAAAATGGGGCCGGATGGTACCGAAATAGCCGGGCGAGCAGGGCTCGAAACGAACCCGGCAACTGCCCGTGACGAAGCGCTCACCCTCGGCGCCCGGAAGTTTTGCCGAGGCCTCGAGATCGATGCGCGCCCCCGCCGTCACCCGTCCCTCTTGCGAGGCAAATACGGCTCCGGCAACGTCACGCATCTCGGCCTCGATGCGGAAATCTGGCGAGCGTGCGCCAATGGCCTTTATCGTTGCGTTGGACACCGAAACGACGGTACGTGCGCCCCGCCCGGCAACGATCGGCACGATGCTTTCTCGCACAAACGGCAATTTCGGCGACAGGCGGTCGATCACGGCGTAGATGTCCTGCTTGGACAGCGTGAGCCGACGCCGCGAGCGCGGCACATCATCGGTCACGTCAGGTCTTGTTGTCGTGGCCTCGCTGAAGATACTTTCGGCATTGAGCAAGCAGGATGTGCATTTCTGGCCCACCATGCTGTCCTCGCAGACCGCATCGAACGAGGCCGTCGGGCGCGCCCAGATTGCCTTGCGGAAAGCCTCGTAGGTGATGTTGTCGCAGGGACAGAGTATCTCGTCGGTCAGCAACTGTCCTGCGACTTTGCTGTCTGTCTCATTAGTCATGTCATTACCCGTCCGACCGTGAAGCCTGATCAGATGTGTTGGAACCGTGGTCCACCAGACTGCGATAGTGGCCTTGGCGGCGAACGCGATCGATCACGGTGACCACCTCGGCGGCACGGGCTGGGGGGCAGATCGCCCGCGCATCGTCGCTGACCGCCGCCGCCACCACATGGCGCAGCGCCTGCCAGTCCGGCGGTGGCATATCGGCGGCCTCAGGCGATAGTAGCCGCAAGCCCTCACAGCCTGGCTCTTCGGCAGGTCGGCTGCGGAAATAGTCCACGCGGCGCTCCGAATCGACAATTCGCAGGCGTCCCTCCGTGCCCAGCAGGTCAATCTCGACGCCGGCAAAGCCGCCCCGCACCAAAGGCAGAAACATGCCGCGCCCCCCGTCTTCGAATTCGGCAGCCAAGGCCAGACCAGTATCGTCGGGATCGCCCGCCGTCGTGGCGACGGTGCGCGCCTCGCGCACTGGACCCAGCATGGCGATGGCACGCTCGAGCAGATGCGAAAGACCATTCAGCGCGCCACCATAGGCATGGCCCACCAGCCACTGGATGGAACCCAACATGCCCGCGCGGACTCTCCGCTCGCTCTCGCGGTAACAGGGATCATAGGCGCGATGGTGATTCACCAAGACCCGCTTGCCTGACCGTGCGCTCAGCGCTGCCAGCTTCCCCGCCGTTGCCTCGTCGACGCCAAACGGCTTCTCGGCCAAAACCGTTTCTACGCTTGGCGACGCAAGCGCAGCGCCGACCGTCGCCAGGCGGCTCTCGGGCGGTGTGCAATCGCTCACCAGCCCGGCGCCCGTCCGTTGGAGCATGTCCGACAGATTGGTGCCGGACTCCGCGATCTCCCAGCGGGCGGCGAAACGGCGCGCGCGTGATCCATCGCGATCGACGCAGCCGGCCACCTCGATCCCCGCTCTCTGATAGGCCACGACATGGCTGAGTACCTGGGACGCGTCGGCCTCGTTGTAGCCACCGGCTATGCGCCCGCAGCCGACGATCACGGCTTTCATGACATGTTCCCGGCGTCCGGGCCCGGCATAGGCGCGGTTTCGTGGCGCGCATGGCCGGCCGAGCTGGGGCAAGCGAAGGCGTCTGGCATGAATACGTTGCTCGCCGTCAGCGTTGGCTGCCGGTCGAGAAAGCCAATGATATCGGCCGCGCCGAAGGCCGGGTTGTCGGGATAGAGTGCTCGGAAGATCTGCGCTATCAGTACGAAATCCTCCGGGTAGTCCACGCAAAGTCGGTAATGGGGCCGCCGAAGCGTCTCGGGCGCGTCCAGGTTGACCAAGCGGTAGCGCTCGCCATGGCTATAAATATATGGCGTGACATCGACTCGTTGGGCAGGGTCGCTACACAGCCGATCCACCTCGGCCAGGAGCTCGGTGGCGTAGACTTGGACGTCAAAACCGACGGGATAGGTCAGCTCATCGAGAATATTGGCCACATAGTCCGCGTCTCTCGCACCGTGTCGGTCGATGGCCTGGTCGATCAGCGCGACATCGGCCAGTGGGCAATCGCCCGTGATCTCGGCGATCACGTCTGCGCCGACGCTACGCGCCGCATTCAATACGCGGCTGAGCACGTCATCCACAGAGCCCCGATAGCAGGACACACCGAGCTCGAGCGCCCAGTGCTCGAGCACCTCGTCCTCAGGGCGCTCGGTGGTGGCCAGACAGATTACGTCCGCCGCCTTGGAGCGGCGCAGGCGCTCGAGTAGGTGAGCCACCATCGGCTTGCCCGACAATGGACGCATATGTTTGCCTGGCAAACGCCTGGAGCCCATGCGGGCCTCGACGATGATGGCAGCGCTCACGCGGCGCCGCCAGCGGCCGTGCCCGCCAGCCCATCGAGCCAGGCGAGCCAGCTTTCCAAGCTCACCAACTGCCAGAGAAACATCATGTGATTTTCCCGACCGTCTCCGCTCGACACGATGTCGAAATGATCGCCGATGATTTGCTCGACAACGCCAGGCCGGTAGATACCGCGCTTACGGAAACGTCGCGAGCCCACCAAATCCATCAACGGCTCATGCAGATCGGTTGAGAACCAAAGATGAGCCGGCGCGTTCCACCCTGTCTTGGTACTGCGCTTTCGCGTCGCCTCGGGCAGCACGCCGCGCATGGCTTTACGCAGGATCTGCTTTGTCACGCCATCCCGCGTCTTCATGGCCGTGGGGACCCGAAACATAAAGTCGACCAGACGATGGTCGAAAAACGGGAAGGCATCATGCAGACCAAAACTGGCGGTGTTGCGATCGCTCGCGCGCAAACAGCAGGGCATGGTCTCGCGGTAGATCTCATTATAGCTGTGGCTGCGAAGATAGCTTGCATAGGGATGTTCAAGCCGCTTCTCGACCGTCTCGATGCGGAAATAATCCGGATCCAAGGCCTCCGCGTAGCGCCCCAGCAGGCTGTGGTCGGCACGGCAGCGTCCGGGCGTTTGCGGATCGGTCAGCGCCAGGCGCTTGTCCTCGGCAACCCGCGGCGTCTTGGGCCAAGTCGGATGATCATGCAGTCGCTGCCAGGCCGCGACCTCCTGCCGATAACGATCGTCCTCGCCTGTGGCAAGAAGGTCGGCGAAGAAGTAGAAGAAGTAGTCATATTCGCCGGCATGCTGCTCATCTCCGCCAAGCCCCCCGAACAGGGTCGTGAAACCAAGGTCTTTCGCCTGCTCACACAGCTGGTAGTGGGCAAGCCAGGTGACAGTGGACAGGGGTTGGTCGTGCAATGTCGTCAAGTGGTCGAGCAGGGAAAACAAGCCTGACGCTTCGATCTGCACCGGGTGCCAGCGGGCCTTCCCGGCATCGATGATATCGGCGACCTCTCCGCTTTCATCATAAGCGCCACCGCCATAGACGGTCGAAAAGGCTTCCGGCACGGTGCCGGTCAGGTCCATTGCACTGCAGACCACGGACGAGGAATCGAGCCCGCCTGAAAGCGTGAACGCCGGCCTCTGCGCGCGCGCCAGTCGCCGGCGCACCGAATCGAGCAGCAGCGCCCTATAGGCTTCGGCAAGCTCCGCCTCGGTCCCTGGCGCGTCGCCATCGGCGGGCCTGTAATAGGTGCGCACATCGCTCGTGCCGTTCTTGCGGCGCAGATAGCATGCCGCGGGCAATTGGGCGATGGCGGCGAAGGGCGAGAGCTCGGGCGGATTGTCGAAAAAGCGGTAATGCCCGGCAGCGAACACGGCCACATATTCCGGGCGTGGCGACGTGTCCAAATCGGGCAACGACAACAGCCCGATCGGACGCGAGGCGAAGGCGAACAGACCCGGCCGGTCCACATAGTAGAGCGGCCTCACGCCGAAACGGTCACGTGCGAGATAGGTCTCCCCCGCCTCGTGATCGTAAAGGGCGATAGCAAAGTCACCATTGGTTCGCTGCAATGCCGCTTCGAAGCCGGCCTCCCTATAGGCCTTGGCGATCAGGGCCGCATCCCCTGCCGTGGCGCCGGTGGATTGGCGAAAATCTTCCCGATTGTACAGCAGGCCATCGAACAGGACGGTGACGTGGCCGTCACTGAACCAGCCATTGGCCCGGTCGCTGCAGCCGAACATGCCGGAGCCCGTCGGCGTATACACGCCGTCATCCACGCCCATGGCGCGTAGCATGGAAGCGATGGTTTCGGGACCTGCGCCCGCGAGATGTCCAGCCAATCGCCCCATGATTTACTTGACCGCGTATAGCGTCCACATGCCTTGGTGATAGCGCTCGTAGCCGCGCCGGGCCGCTTCCTCCTGCGGAATGTCATAGCCATTCTCGCAGGGATCGACAGTGCTCCAGCCTGGCAATAGCATGGCAAACTCCGCGCGATCGAAGAAGTGCGAGAGCCCGATATTGCCCAGATGGAACTTGCTGCTGCCTTCGGCGCTCAGCGTCACGGTCCCGGGATCGGCGGGGTCCTGTCGGTCCTTCTGCCGCAGGAAGATGGAGTGGCTATTGGAGAGCATGTAGCCCACAAACACGCCGCCTGGCTTGAGCACGCGGCTGACCTCGGCAAAGGCTCGCTGGCGATTCTCCCGATCAAGGTGTTGGAACACGCAGGCTTCGACGGCGCCGTCCAGGCTTTCGTCGGCAAAGGGCAATTCGGTGACCGAGCCCTCGTAAAGCTCGCCCAGGCGATCGCCGAGTTGGCGGCGCGCGAAGGTCTCACGCGCCAGTGCCAGCGCGTTTGGTGAAATGTCGATGCCACTCACCTTGATACCCTTTTCCGCCAACCAGAGCATATTCGGCCCTGCACCGCAGCCGAGATCGAGGAAATGAAGCGCACCAAGGTCGGCAGCGGCAAAGCGGGCACGCAAATAGTAGGCAACCGTGCGTACCACCGCCTCTACCGGCGAGGTGTTGTAGGCGCCGCTGGCGATCTGCGCTTCAAACGACTCATCCCAGGTTTGGCGCATTTCTTGCGCAGCTTGGCTCATGATCTAGCTTCCTTCGCTCCTTGGCAGCGCATCCACCGGCCCATCGAGCCAAAGAATGACTTCCATATTCTGGCTCTCCAAATAGGCATGGAACGCCGACACCGCGCCCTGCTCGACGAGCAGCAAATAAGTGGCCTCACCACTGCGGACCAGAGCCGGCCGCAATCCGTGGTCGGGCAAACGCCGATTGAGCGATGGCGTCGCATAATAGCCCCAGGCCTTGCGTACCACATCGTATTCGCTGCCTGACTCGCTGATGAAAGTGACCTGCTCGTCAGGCGCCAGATCCACGTCGGCGCAATGCAAGAGAGCTATCTCGCCATCATGGCCAACCGAGAAACGGCGCGGCGGGTCGCGGCGCACGATCTTCATGGCGCCCCCTCCGCACAGTGCTCACGGTCCCATGTACTCGCCAGGATTGCGATATCGTCGAGCGACCCAATGTCGAGCGAACCCTCGAGACGGCCAGCTATCCAGTCCGCACGAGCCATGTCCTCGGCGGTATCGACGGCAAGGCGCACACCTTGATAGCGGTCATCCGAGGCGGCGCAGTTCTCGATGCGGAACTGCTCGGGATGGCGGTAGAAATACAGCGTCACGTGCTCCCGTTCCTCGGGCTCTCGCGCCGCCGCCACCAGGCGTCGCATAGCGGCAAGCTTGACCACTTCACAGCTCGCTCCCGGAGGATAGCTGCGGGGCATGACATTGGTGACCAGGTCGAGATCTACCTCTTGTCGGCGGGCGATCATTTCGCCCAGTAGCTGATAGTCGAAAAACGGGCTGTCGCCCGATATGCGTGCAAAGACATCGAAACCCTCCGCTTCCGCGGCGGCCAAGGTGCGCCCGGCGACGTCCTCGGCGGAGCCCCGGTAAAGTGCCACGCCTTCGGCTTCGGCAAAGGCCGCGATCGGGTCGTCCAGCTCGCGCTCCGAGGTCGCCACCAGTAGCGGCAGATTGTCCGGTACATTACGGGCGCGGTCAATCACCCAGCCAAGCAACGCCCGGCCGGCAAGCGGGCGAAGTGCCTTGCCTGGCAAGCGCGTCGAATCGTATCGCGCCAGGATGATCAGCCCTGTCGACATTGACGCTCGGCTTGCCGCCACTGCTCGGCATACCAATTGCAGTAGCGGCGATAGCCTTCTTCCAAGGGCCAAGCCGCCTTGAAATCGAGAATGGTCTCTGCCCGCTTCGTCGATAGCGTGCCACGGATTGGCTTGTCCTGAGCACGCGGACACTCCTCCAACACGGCCTCGGGAACGACCTCGTGCACCAGGGCGGCCAAGTCGGCGATGGTGCGCGCCTGGCCGAAAGTGATGTTGAAGGTGTTGGTGTAGTGACCGCCGGCATCGCAGGCGAGGGCGCGAACCATGCCCTCCACCAGGTCCTCGATGTACGTGAAGTCAAGACGGCCGTCGCCGCCTCCCTCGAGCAGGAGCGGCTTGCCGGACAGCGCGTTCTCGATGAATACTTGGCTGACGCGCCGATTGACGCAGCGTTCGCCGTAAAGCGCACTCGGGCGCACGATCACCGAGCCGACACCGTGTTGTTCCGAATAGGTGCGCACGAGCCGCTCGCCCATATACTTGCCGTTGGCGTAAATGCCGCGCGGACGCGGGAATGTCGTCTCGTCAACCTCCGGCGTTTCGAAATCGCCATAGACGGTGCTCGAACTCAGGAACATGATCTGGTTAACCGCACCGTGCTGAAGTCGGCACAGCTCCAGCGCGTTGCGCAGCGTGACCAATTGCAGGTCGAAGGCGAGGCCGGGATTGTTGCGCGCTTGCACGGCGCTCGCGATCGCCGCTAGGTGAACTACCTTGGTCGGCTTGAACTCGTCGAACACCTGACTGAGGTCGACCAACGCGCGGGCGTCGGCGTTATGCAAATGGACCCCCATATCGCGCATCGCCTCGAAGCGCTCGAGCAGAAAGTTCTGGTAGAGCTGACGTTGCACCGCCTCGATCTCGGTACGGATTACATTGCCGACCAAGTTGTTCACCATGAGGTTGTCGGCCACCATGGTCTCGATTCCACGACGGCGAAGCTCGAGCGCAAGATTGTGACCGATGAAACCGGCGCCGCCGACCAGCAAGACCCGCTCTTTGGACAACGTCTCACAGGCTTTTGAATAGCTTTCGTTATGCAAGGTGTCAGTCCCCTGAGATCAAGATTCACTAGCGCCAGGCGCCGCGCGTAGCTGAGAAATCGCATCCTTCAATGCGTCGGCGATGCGCCGCGGATCCTCGGGTGCCAAATGCGGGCCGACCGGGAGAGAGATGGTTTGTGCAGCAAGCCATTCGGCAACCGGGAAAGCGCCGCTCCGATAGCCATACTTTTCGCTGTAGTAGCCAAGCAAAGGCACCGCGCTCGGATAATGCACGCTACTGCTGATCCCTGCCGCCTTCAATGCGGCCACCACCTCGTCTCGTGGGAAGCTGCCGTCGCGGGGCATTATGGCGTTCAGACAATAGTGGGACGACCGGGCCTGACCCTGAACGGGCGCGAAGACGGTTACTTCCTCGATGTCGGCGAGCGCCTCGCGGAGGCTGCGAAAGTTGGCAGCGCGCGCCTCTTGAAATCGGTCCAGCTTGTCAAGCTGAGCCAGGCCGACGGCGGCGTGCAACTCGCTCATGCGGTAATTGTATCCCAGTTCGGTGACGTCATAGATCCCTGGCTTGGCACGCTCACCGAGCGAGCGATCATAGCCGAACTCCTTCATCTGCGTGATCTTGGCCGCTAGCGTCGCATCGTCCGTGGTCAGCATGCCGCCTTCGCCCGCCGTGATGTGCTTGACCGGATAGAAGGAGAAGCAGCCGGCCACGCCGAGGCCGCCCGCCTTGCGCTCGCCATAGCGGGCGTCGACGGCCAAGGCGCAGTCCTCGACAACGGGCACGCCTGCCTCTTCCGCGAGAGGCAGGATCCGCGCCATGTCGCAGGGCAATCCCAAATAATGCACCACAATCACCGCGCGGGTCCGCGGCCCCAAAGCCGCGGCGAGCCGGTCGGGGTCGATGTTTCCGCTTGTCGGTTCCACGTCGACGAAGATTGGTTTGGCGCCACAGAACTCCACCGCATGCGCGGTCGCCACGTGGGTCATGGCGGGCACCACGACCTCATCGCCGGGGCCGATGCCGTGCGCATGCAGGGCGAGATGAAGACCCGCCGTGCAAGACGACAGGGTAACCGCATGCGCGACGCCGACGCGTTCGGCGAAGGCACGCTCGAATGCCCGGGCCACGGGGCCGTGCACGAGCTGCGGCCCGGCGAGAACACGCGCCACTGCCTCGGTCTCTTCGGGACCCAGCATGGGGCGGCCAAACGGAATCGCTAGCTTATCAACCATCGACCGGGCCCGTCTCATTCGCAGGCCTCATAGGCAATAGGTCACCCGAATGCTGCGTCCGGCCTCGACCGACTCCCAGGCGGCGAAACAAATATCCATCACGCGAAACACGTCGCGAGCACCGACGATCGGCTCGCGCCCTTCACGAATCGCTGCCACGAAATCGGGTAGCAGATCGCTCTTCGCGATCGCCGGATAGGGCGTCCTGATCGGTCTGCCCTCGTCCGTATCGCCGCGGTACAGGCGGCCATCGGGGCGTTCGTTGACGAAGGTCGCCTTGCTGCCATGGAGCGCCAAGGCGTGCAGCTGCGGGCGCTGCGAGCCGAAGGTGGTGAGTGTCTTGGCAATCAGATCGTTCTCGAAACGCAGCAGGTTCACGATCGTGTCCGGATACCGGTAGCTGCTGCCACGAGTCAGCACCTTGCCAGCCATACCGGTAACCTCGGTGACTTCTCGATCGGTTACCCAGCGCATGAGATCGATCAGATGTATCCCACCGCCATATGTCACACAATAGAAATCCATTTTGCCGCGCCAGC
>CAZKTK010000004.1:0-26936 GCA_964555535.1 uncultured Rhodospirillaceae bacterium | reverse complement strand
GTCCGCTCGGTGTCGGCGGCCTTCATGGCTTCCTCTTTGATGTGACCAAAGCCACGAATTTGCTCTGGGATCTCGGCCAGGGCGATTGCCGTAGCAAGAGAATCCTTTGTAAGCGTTCCCGCGATTCCCTGGATATCGGCAATATACCGGTCGCGCAAATGCCTTTCGGCGCGACGTTTCGCCGTCCGGCCGAATATGTCGAGACGGCTTCCGCGCAGCCCTTTCATGCCGGCCAGCAGCTTCATCACCCTGCCCATCCATGGGCCGTAGGCGCTCTTGCGCGGTAGGCCGGTATGAGGGTCGCGGCGCGCAAAGAGGGGCGGCGCCAAATGATGGCGAATGCTGAAGTCACCGCTGAAAGTCTGATTCAGTTGCTCGGCAAAGCTCGCATCGCAGTGCAGCCGCGCAACTTCGTATTCGTCCTTGTAGGCCATGACTTTGAAGGCGTTGCGCGCGACAGCCGTTGCAAAATCCGAGTCGTCGCTGCCGACTTTCGTCTCCGCGCGCTGCGCTGTCTCGACCAATGTGCGATAGCGGTTGGCGTAGTCGGCATCCTGATAGGCGGTGAGATAGTCGGCGCGGCGCGCGATCATATCCTCGAGGCTTTCCACATGGGCTCGTTCGGTAGTCTTGGTCATCAAACCAGCCACCGTGTCAGGTTTTGCCGCCGCCAGGCGGCCGAGCCGGAACGCCAAGAGATTGAATGGCACCGCAACACCGTTGACCGCAATGGCCTGCTCGATGGCCGCCACGGAAAGCGGCAGGCAGCCGCTCTGCAGAGCAAACCCGATCATGAAGCTGTTGGCGCCAATGGTGTCGCCGGTCAGTTCCAGGGCAATACGGGTGGCATCGACCGTGTGGGTGTGATCGGCCCCGACATGGTCGGTGAGCCCCTGTACCAGAAGGCTGCCGTCGACGGCCAGGTCGCGCGCAAGCTGAAATGCGGGCGTGGGCGTGACATCGGCGTTGACTACCGCGTGGGTCTGATCCGGCTCCAGGGTATGCAGGGCCGAGGGCGCTACCGCGGCCACCAAATCGCAGCCAAGCAGGAGGTCCGCTTCGCCGAGACCGACGCCGTGAGAAACCTCCGCGCCAGGTGCAGCGCTGATCTTCAGATGGCTGTATACGGCGCCGTTCTTTTGGCTGAGGCCGGTCATGTCGAAGATGGAAACGCCTTTGCCTTCAAGATGCGCCGCCATGCCGAGTACAGCCGAAATGGTTACCACGCCGGTGCCGCCGATGCCGGCCACCAGCATGCTCCATTCCTTGTCGAGCGCTGGCCGTGAGGGCTCGGGCAAACCGTCGAAGATGCCTGCGGGCAGCTCGGCTACGTCCGGCCGGCGCAGCTCGCCGCCCTCGACCGTGACGAAGGCGGGGCAGAAGCCTTCCAGGCAGGAATAGTCCTTGTTGCAGCTCGACTGGTCGATCTTCCGCTTGCGGCCGAAGGGTGTCTCGACGGGGTGGATCGATACGCAATTGGCCTTGGTCGAGCAGTCGCCGCAACCCTCGCAGATCAGCGTATTGATGAATGCGCGCTTGTTCGGATCGGGAAAGGCGCCGCGCTTGCGCCGCCGGCGTTTCTCCGCCGCGCAGGTCTGTTCGTAGATGAGGACCGTGGTGCCGGGGATGTCGCGCATGCGCCGTTGCACGGCATCGAGCTCGTCGCGATGATGGACGCGCGTGCCGGCAGGCAGGTCGCAGAGGCCGCGGAACTTTTCCGGCTGGTCCGAGACGATGGCCAAATCCTTGACGCCCTCCGCGTGCATCTGCTCGGCGATCTCCGCCACAGTCAGGCTGCCCTCGACAGGCTGGCCGCCGGTCATTGCCGCGGCATCGTTGTAGAGAATCTTGTAGGTGATGTTGGCGCCGGACTGAACTGCTGCGCGCACGGCCAGGGAGCCGGAATGGGTATAGGTGCCGTCGCCCAGGTTCTGGAAGATGTGATTGGTGTTGGTGAACGGCGCCATGCCGGTCCAGGTGATTCCCTCACCGCCCATATGGGTGCCCATCATCGTGCGCCGGTCGGAGACGAGCATGGCCATGCCATGGCAGCCGATGCCGGCCATCGCCGCCGATCCGTCGGGAACTCTGGTCGAGGTGTTGTGCGGACAGCCGGAGCAGAAGAAGGGCGAACGCACGGCGCTGTCGCCGATGCCCGGCAGATTGCGCCCGATGCGGCTGCGCAGGCGGCTCCAGCGGGCCTCGCAGTCCTCGTCCATGAGATCGCAGGCCTGCATGCGGCTCGCCACTTTGTCGGCGACGGTTGCCGCCTCGATCTGGTCGTCGATCGGCAATAGCGGGTTGCCCGCGCCATCGGTCTTGCCGCTGATGCGCGGGCGGTTGGGCATGTCGTAGAGCATGGCGCGCGCCTGCTCTTCCATGAAGGAGCGCTTTTCCTCGACGAACATGAGCTCATCGCACTCGCTGGCGAAAGCTTTCAGCCCTTCCGGCTCCAGCGGCCAGATCATGGCCACCTTGTAGACGCCGATGCCACGTGCTTTGGCCGCCGCATCGTCGATGCCGAGTGCGCGCAGGCCGGCGACCGTATCGAGATAGGCCTTGCCGGCGGTGACGATGCCGAGGCGCGTCGGCCGCTCGGCGCCGAAGCGCACGCCATCGAGCTTGTTGGCCCGGGCATAGGCTAGGGCGCGGGGAATTTTGAATCGTGCGAGGCGCTGATCCTGACCGATCGGGTCGTATTCCATGCGAATGTGCACGCCGCCTTCGGGCATCGGCGCATCGTCCGGCAGCGCGACAGTTACCCGGCCCGGATCGACGGATGTCGTCTCGGTGGCGATGATGGTCTCGTTGACGGTCTTGAAGCCCACCAAGGTGCCGGAAAAACGGGACATGGCGATGCCGTGCAAGCCGAGGTCGAGCAGCTCCTGCACATTGGCAGGATAGAGGATCGGAATGCTGTTCGCCGCCAACGCCTGGTCCGACTGGTGGGCGATGGTCGAGGATTTGCCCGGGTGGTCGTCTCCGTACACCAGCAAAACCCCACCATTTGGGTGCGTGCCGGCATAGTTGGCGTGCTTGAAGGGGTCGCCCGAGCGGTCGACGCCCGGCCCCTTGCCGTACCAGATGCCAAAGACTCCATCGACCTTGCGCCCCGGCACGAAGTCGAGCTGTTGTGTGCCCCACACCGCCGTGGCCGCGAGATCCTCGTTGAGGCCCGGTTGGAAGAGAATGTCGTGCTGTTTCAGATGCGCTGCAGCCTGCCAAAGCGCACCGTCATAGCCGCCCAAGGGAGAGCCGCGATAGCCAGAGATGAAGCCGGCCGTATTGAGGCCCTGGGCCCGGTCGCGCTCACGCTGTGTGAGCGGCAGCCTGACCAGCGCTTGGACCCCGGACAGGAAGACCCGTCCGCTGACAGCCGTGTACTTGTCTTCGAGGCTTACTGAGGCCAGACCGTCGCCATCCATCTCTCGATCCTCTGCCGATTTTGGCTGATTGTCTCTAAGTCGTCTCCGCGGCGGAGTGTAGTCAACAGCGCGCGCTGCCGCCATAGCCCTGACTTCGGCGGTGCCATGCGCCTGGCACTGGTCTCTAGAGTTTAGTGCGCCGCCGACGCCAATAGGCGCCGGTCATGCCGGCGGCCACGCCTGCGGCTGCGACGAGTATCACCAACAGTGCGATTCCCATGGCGCCGATAGCCGGGTGGGTCCGGCCCTCCAGCATCTGGTCCAGGGCATGGGCATGGACGACGCCGCCGGCCATGTCTTTGCCGGCGGCGGTCGAATGGGGGGTGCGGATGCGGTCGGTATGGGCAAGGTCGGCGCCGATCAGGGCGATCTTGCCGGCGAGCCATGGCTCCGGCAGCAAAGTGACCGTTTCCGCGGGGTACCTTGCAAAGGAATGCGAGCCGTCGTCGGGCGATGGGCGGTAGGCCAGTGCAAACCGGCCGGCCGGCACCTCCTGGCCGAGGGTCTCGACGATGGCCGCAGCGAAGGATAGCTCCGGGCCGTCCGCGCCGCTCCGCCGGGGCGCGTAATTGCGGACGATACCGTCATAGGCATCGCGGGGAAGGCGGGCGAAGCCGGTTTCGATAGCGGCGGTTGCCCGGTCCAGATAGTCAACCTGTCGCCCGGTCAAGCCATCGCGCGTGTCGGCGCGGATGGCAACGATCGGCGTCTCGGCCGCGCTCAGCGCGGCGGCCAGGGCGGTGTCCTTTTCCGGCTCGGTGGCCTGATCGAACAGGATATCGATGCCGATCGCCGCGGCGCCGGACGCATCCAGTGCCGTGATCAATTCGGCCAGGAAAGCGCGGTCGATGGGAGAACGATAGGTAAAGCGCGACAAGGTGTCTTCGGTGATCGTTATGACGACGATCCGGCGATCCTGGGGCATTGCGGGCGTGAGCATGGTCAGGCGCAGGTCGGACAGGATGTTTTCTGCCCCGCCGACAAATGGCAGCCAGCGCTGACTGGCAACCACCAAGCTTGCGGACAAGGCAAGGATCGCTAGCAGACCGGTGGCATTGCGTCGGCTTATTCCATGCAAGATCGCTATCGCTCCCGCGCACTCTCCACGTTCCAGAACAGCTGCACTGGCGCCTTGATCAGGCCTTGCAGGTGATCGCGATAGGCGACCGGATTGCGCCATTGGCCGATGGTGCCATGAGTAACGACCTCATAGGCGCGTGCCTGGATGGCTTCCGCAAGGCGCTTGCGTTCCACCCCATCGTGCTCGCGTGCGAAGGCATCGCGCAGTCGCTCGATCTCCTCGTCGCAGGGCCAGCCGAACCAGGCTCGCTCCAGGCAGCCGGCGCCGATTACCGCGTTGCTGACCGGATCCATGACATTGCCGGTGATGGACCAGGTATGGAAAAGGTTCCAACCGCCATCGCCGACCGGCTTGCTGATGGCGCGGCGCGAGGTCAGTGTGCTCCAGTCCATGGCTTGCATCTCCACGACCATACCGGCCTCGCGCAGCAATTGGGCCGTGACCAGGGAAGCGGCGTTCAGTATGGCAATATCGGTCGGTTGCAGGATCACCACTGGGGTACCGTCGTAACCGGCCTCGGACAGCAGCGCCTTTGCCTTTTCAATATTGCTGCCCATCAGGGCCTCGGCGCCGATATCGCTTTCCAATGGCGTGCCGCAAGCGAAGATAGCGGGACAGGTTTGCCAATGGCGGGAATCGCCGACAGCCGCATTCATGTACAGCGACTGATCGACAAGCCACAGCACCGCCCGGCGAATGCGCACATCGTCGAATGGCGGGTGCAGGTGGTTCATTCTGAGCCAGCCTTGCAGCCCGAGCGGATCGAGGTTCTCAACAAGCACCCCCGGCGCGCTCTCCATGATCGGCAGCAAGTCATGCGGGGGCAGCTCGAAATAGTCGATCTCGCCCGCCATCAGCGCATTCATCGCCGTCGCCGCGTCGGGGATGTAGTGCCATTCGACGCGATCGACCTTAACAACCTTGCCGCCCGCCGCAAAGCTCGGTGCCTCGGCGCGGGGCACATAGGCCGGGTTGCGCACATAGACCACTTTGGCACCAGGAATCCATTCGTCTGCCACGAACAGGAACGGACCCGAGCCGATGATCTCCGGCACTTGCTCGAAGGGATCGGTCTCCGCCAGGCGCTCCGGCATCATGAAGGGTACATTCGAGCTGATCTTGCCGAGGGATTCCAGCACTAGCCCGTAGGGCGCGGAGAGCACCAGCTCGAAGGTGCGGTCGTCATTGGCCCGAAGCGACGCCGTGGCATCCATCAACCGCTGACCCATTGCGTCGCGCGCACCCCAGCGCTTGATGGACGCGATGCAGTCGGCGGCCGTCACAGGCGCGCCGTCGTGCCAGAGCAAGCCGTCGCGAAGGGTGAAGGACCAGCTCAGGCCATCCTCGCTGACCGACCAGCTATCGACCATCTGCGGCTGCACCTCGAGGTCCTCGTCGAGGGCAAACAGGGTGTCGTAGACCATGTAGCCGTGATTGCGGGTAATATAGGCCGTGGTCCAGATGGGATCGATGTTTTTCAGGTCCGCATGGGGCACTACCCTCAGCACCGTCTCCGACCATGCCGATGTCGCGCCAACGAGACAAATCGTTAGGGCAAAAAAGAAATGGCGGATCATGAGTCCCGCCCCTTGGGGCCAAGCTCGGACAATCGCAGAGCGCGCCCCGCGCGGGCGCCCGCGTGCTCTCCATCTTGCCAGGTGACGCGGCCGTTGACCATGACCATGGAAACTCCGCCGGCCGGCTGGATGGGATCGGCAAACGTCGAGCGGTCGATGATGGTGTCTGCATCGAACAGGACTAGATCTGCATAGGCGCCCTCGCGGATCACGCCACGCCCGCTGATACCGAATTGGGCCGCTGGAAAGCCGGTCATGCGCCGCACCGCATCTTCCAGCGGGAAGAGGCCGAGGTCGCGCGCATAGTGGCCGAGCACGCGGGGAAAAGTGCCCCAAAGACGCGGATGGGGGTGGGAATCATGCGGTAGGCCATCCGAGCCGATCATGGCGCGGGGCGAGGCCATCACACGCTGCACGTCTTCCTCATCCATGAGGAAGTAGATGGCACCGCCCGGCTTCATCTTTTCGGCGGCTTCTTCGGTGCTGAGGCCCCATTCCTTGGCGATGTCGTCGAAATCGCGACCGGCGACTTCGGGGTGAGGCTTCGACCAAGTCACGATGACCCGGCTTGCATTCCTCATGCGCCGTGCATCGAGCACTGTCGAGCCGGCAACATAGGGGTAGACGTCGAGTGCAAGCGGTTGGTGCTCATGGGCGGCGGCGATGCGCGGCAGCGTTTCCATTGTGCGTCCGTGATTGGGCTGGCCCGCGCATTTATGGTGAGAGATAACGATGGGCACGCCGGTCTCGCGGCCGATGGTGCACGTCTCGTCGATGGACTTGAGCACGTCCACGGTCTCATCGCGCATATGGGTGCTGTGCATGGCACCGACCGGTGCCAAGGCGCGTGCCAGTTCGATCACCTCTTCGGTCGTGGCGTCGTTTGCGGGGCGATAGAACAGTCCCGTGCTCATGCCTACGGCGCCATCGACAAGTGCCTCTTCGAGCCGGCCGCGCATGGTCGCGACTTCGCGCGCCGTGGCCGGGCGTTCGAGCGTATCCATGGCGCCCATGCGCAGGGTGCTGTGCCCGACCTGGGCGATGACGTTGACCGAGGCCGGGTCGGCGTCCAGCGCATCGAGATAACCGCCGAAGCGCCCGAAATAGTGCTCCGGGCGGTCGCCAATCAGATCGGCCGGCGCGGGGGGCGTCTCGCTCGGCGACAAGGGTGCGAGACTGATACCGCAATTGCCGGTCACGACCGTGGTCACACCCTGGCTGATCTTGCAGTCCATGGTCGGGTTGGAGAGTACGGCCCGGTCATCGTGGGTGTGGACGTCAATGAAGCCCGGTGTCAGCGTCAATCCCTTGGCATCGATATCGCGTGCGCTGTTGTCGCCTGCAATCGTTCCGACGGCAACGATACGATCGGCCGAAACGGCCACATCGGCTTGTCGCGCGGCGCTGCCGGTTCCGTCGATCACTTGCGCGCCGCGAAAAATGAAGTCCATGGATGTCCTCATTGTCGTTTAGTGTCGTAACGATCGCGACAGGCCGCCGCGAAAGACCTTGAATTCACCGCTCTCCATCGGTACCCACGATTCGTCGCGAGTAAGCGGCCGCGTGGCGATCATGGTAACGATATCGCGCGGTGTCGTCTCGGCTGCAAAGTCGACCGTCCAGTCCTCGTCGATCAGGCTGGCCGCCCCGAAGGGGTGACGGCGCGTGATCCAGCAGAGCTTTGTCGAGCAAAACGTGAAAAGCGAGCGGGAATCGCTGAGCAGCATGTTGAATGTGCCATGGTCGGCAATGTCGCGGGCAAACTCGTCGACGCTGCGTGCCAGTGTTGCCGCCTTGGCGGGCGGTCGGCGAAACCGCTCACGCAGGCGGTCAAGCATCCAGCAGAAGGCATGTTCGCTGTCGGTTGTGCCGATAGGCCGGTAGAAGCTCAGGGGGCGCTTCTTGATGCCCTTGAGCTTGCCATTGTGGGCAAAGGCCCAGTCGCGGCCCCACAATTCGCGACGAAAGGGATGGGTGTTCTCGAGACAAACCTTGCCATGGGTCGCCTTGCGAATATGGCTCACCACTACCCGGCTCTTGATCGAATAGCCCCGCAGCAGCTTGGCCACTTCCGAATCGGCACTCGCTTCCGGGTCATGAAAGGCGCGGCAGCCCTTGCCTTCATAGAAGGCGACACCCCAGCCGTCGCGGTGCACATCCGTGCGCCCGCCACGTTGCATCAGCCCGCGAAAGCTGAAGCAGATGTCGGTTGGAACATTGGCGTTCATGCCGAGAAGTTCGCACATGGGCTTGTGCTTGCCGTCCCAGGTTCAATTGATGATGTCAGCTTCGCCGAAGCTGCGGCTGAACGTGATCTGGAACTCTTCCTTCCAGAAATCCGCATAATCCACATCCTGCTTGTCGCGGAATATCGGCCCGCCCAGTGTGTGGTGGATGTTGAACGGCATGGTATCCGGCTTCTCCTGCTCTTCCACCAGGAAGTTAAATTCGAGCGGGATGCCGCCGATCTCTTCGTCCTTGAGCCACTGGAAACGGTGCAGGAACTTGGGCTCCCCGGTTTCGACCACCTCTTTCGTCAGAGCGCGATTGGAGGGATGGGCGCAGTTGTAGATGACCACCGCACTCCATTGCTTGCGCGGATAGACCGTCTGCGGCAGGCCGCCCATCTTGCCTGTGGTCTTGGGCGAGTAGTCGTGTTTGGGCACCTGAACCGCGAAATTGGGGTCGAAAAGGTCGAACATCTCCTGAATATCACGGGTGATGATCATGTCGCAGTCGAAGAAGATGGCGACGCCGCTGTGGTTCATGAGGACCGGGGTCATGAACCGCGTTATGGAAAACTGTGTGCTCCCTTTGGGGTCTATCGGGCGCGTACACAGGTCATAGGCGAGCAGCTGGTCGCGAATGATGGGAAATATCTTCAAACCCTTCATGCCGGTCCGCCGCCGGATTGAGGAGGCACAGATCTTGGCGGAAGCATCTTCCAGGGGATCGTAGCCGATAAAGACGGCGTGTTCTGCGTCGGCCGCATCTCTCAAATCGTCAAACAAGATCATCTCCAATCGCTCCTGCGAGTGTTCTCAATCAGTTTGCGATGTTCCCATGCCTATGAATCTGGCGTCGAGGGCGTCGGACGTCCACAAGAAAACCAATATGGCGTGTTGCGTGCATTCCCTTGCCGGCAGGATCGGGGCATGATGGGGTATCAATCGAATTGGGAGAGACGAAGATGAACGACGTGCCCGCGCCGCCGGCGGCGGAGGTTCTCGCTGCTCTGGCTGGGATCAGCACTGCCACTGTCAGCACGCAGCTGTTCAAGCGCGGTTATCGCAATGTCTTCGTCAGGGGCGCAGTGCCTCTGAATACTGATGCGGCACATTTCGCGGCGCCCGCCTTTACCTTGCGCTATATCCCGGCGCGCGAGGACGTAGCTGTTCCCGATGTCTGGAGCGATCGCGAATACCCGCAACGCAAGGCGATCGAGACCATGCCCGAGGGCTGGGTGCTGGTGGTCGATGCCAGGGGGGATACGGGGTCCGGCGGCGCTGGCGACATTCTGGTTCAGCGCCTCAAAGTGCGGGGCGTTGCGGGCTTCGTTACCGATGGCGCCATGCGCGATACGGCGGTCATCTCTGAGATGGCTTTCCCTGTGTTTTGCGCAGGTGCGGCAGCGCCGGCCAGCGCCGTTTCCCATTTCGCCGCGGATGCGCAAGTGCCGATCGGCTGTGGCGGCGTAGCCGTATTTCCCGGCGATATCCTTGTCGGTGATGGTGATGGTATTGTCGTGGTGCCGCGCGCGCTTGCCGAGGAGGTGGCGCATGACGGGGTGGAGCAGGAGCGTTTCGAGCGTTTCGTCCAATCTCAGGTCGAATGCGGGCGGTCCACCTTTGGACTTTATCCGCCCGGAGAGGCGGCACTCGCCGACTATGCAAAGTGGGACGAAGAGTAGGAGACAGGCCATGCGCAAGCATCGGCTCGGGCGGACGGGGCTCGAAGTATCGGAGATCGTTTTCGGCGGCGGCTGGGTCGGCGGCATTCTTATCGACAAGGATGACGACACCCGCCGCGCCGCCGTGAAGCGTGCCTTCGAAGCGGGCGTCAATTGGATCGACACGGCGCCCGCCTACGGTAACGGCAAGTCGGAGGAGGCGCTGGGGTGGTTGCTGCCCGAGCAGGATGTCGAACCGCAACTTTCGACCAAGGTCGCGTTGGATCTCGACGGATTGGACGATTGCCTGGGGCAGGTGGAGCGGAGCCTCGCCGGTAGCCTGTCACGATTGCGCCGCAAGCGCGTCGATCTCCTCTTTCTGCATACGCAAATCGGAAGCGAGACCAGCGGTGACAAGATTGGCGTCGCGGATCTCCTGGCCAACGGGGGTGTCGCGGACGCACTCGATGCCATGCGCGATCGCGGGCTGGTCGGTGCGATCGGGCTTACTGCGCTCGGAGAAACCTCGGCCGTATGCGAGGCCCTGGCGAGTGGCCGTTTCGATGCGGCGCAGGTCTATTACAATCTGCTCAATCCGAGCGCGGGCCGGGCGATGCCTCCGGCATGGACGGGGCAGGATCTCGGCGGCATCATCGGTACATGCAAAGACAATGATGTCGGTGTCATGAATATCCGCACGCTTGCCGCCGGGGTTATCGCGACCGATACGCGCACCGGACGTGAGGTGCCTCTGACTCCGGGCTTCGAGTTGGCCGAGGAAGAGCGCAAGGCACATGAAACCTTCGATGTGCTCGGGCTCGAGTTCGGCACGCGGCCGCAAACCGCAATTCGCTTTTCCCTGTCCCATCCGGACATCGATTGCGTGGCTGTGGGCTTGGCCGAGTATCGTCATCTCGAGGAAGCGATTACGGCGGCAGAGATGGGGCCGTTGCCGAAAGCCGCTCTGGACAAGCTGGAAGGCCTATACGCGAACGACTTCGGCAGGGTCTGAGCCTGGTATCATTCGCTTTCGCCGATCTCCCAGAGCTCGGGATTGGCTTCGGTGATGCGGCCGCTGCTGGCATCGACCTCGACGTTCATTTCGCCGCCGCTGGCCAGAACGATATCGATTTCATAGGCGGCGCTGCCGTCCTGCTCCAGGCCGTATTCCACGCTTTCGACCTCGCCGGGGAACATTGTCAACGCCGTTTGCACGGCGGTGGCTTCATCGACACTGGCTTGGGATGCGAAGGCCGGATCCGTTTTCTCGACTTCGCGCTCGATCTCCCAGACCATTGCGTTTTCGGCATTCACTTCGATCTCCCAGCGCACCCCATCGGGGGCAAGAATGTCGAAGTCGTAAATCGGTTGGCCGAGCTCATGCTTGTATTCGACGTTGAGCGCCTGTCCGCCGAAAATGTCGAGTGCGGCCTGCAGGCACTGCTCCATAGTCTTGTCATCGGCATCCGCGGATTCGCCGATATCGGCAGCCTGTGCCGGCAACGCTGCGGCCAGGCCGGCGACAAGCACGCCTGTGGCGACGATGGTTCTCATGGCTGGGCATCCTTTTGAATATTGAGGCTGTGGAAACACCAAGCCAGATGGGACATGGGAAGCCAAGCAATACGTATCTTTGGCTATCTCTTGTCCGTGCTGTGGGTTTCCTCGATGGCCGGGCCGAGCGACATGGCGGAAGCAAGCCCGCCGAGGCGCTTCACGACCACCTCGCCGACCAAGGCACGATCCGCAGCGGCGTGACACAGGCAAAGGCGGCCATCACCTGTCCTTTGGATCAGGGAGAAACGGTCAAGGGTAGTGGGATCGCCGCCGGAAATGGTTTCCCCCAAACGCAGGGCCAGTCCCAGGACACGCGCTCGCTGTATGTCGTCTTCACGAATCAGCCCCTGCACATAGTCGCGTATTTTTGGGGATTCTTTGCCTGTGTAGCGATGATAGACGGCAAGCGCGAGATAGGCCCGGTCGCGGTGCTGAACCAGGAGACCGGGGTGCGTGAAGATTTGGCGAAAGGCGTCGTCCGCGCGATGGTCGGGGTGGGCGCGCCACGCGATATCGCTCATCAAACATGCGGCTTCGCGGAGTAATGCCTCGTGTTCGTTCTCGTCGACGGCGAGGGACGAACTCCAGCGCAGCAGCGCCGGCGCCAGGCCGGAGAAGCGGGATGTCTGCAACCGGATATCGCGACAGGTGGCAAGCAAGCCATTCTCTTCTCGGGCCTCCGGTGGCAAGTCCGCGTAGAGCAGGCCTTCGCGCAGGCCATAGGCACAAAACTCCACCGCATGGGGCTCTATCCGGCGCAATAGCCGATTCAACAGCAACGATGCATGCGGCAGCACGCCGAGGCGCCGCGTGGGTACGCCGGGCAGCCGCCGTAGAGATTCCGGGCTTTGCCGCGCCACCAGATCCGTAAGGCTCAGCATCTCGCTCTGACGCAAGCGGTAGCGATGGATCAGCCTCAGGGGATAGCCGGTCTGCGCCATGTGAACGCGGGCCAAGGCGCGCCAGCTGCCGCCGACGAGGTAGACCGTGCCGTCGCGGGCCGTGCCCAGCCAATCGAGCGCGGCAAAGGCAGCATCGATCTGTTCCTTCGCGGCCTTGACCGGCTTTTGCAGACGCAGCGGCCCGAGCGGCAGGGTGGTTCGTTCGCAGGTCTCGTTATCCGCTATGCGGGCGAGTTCCAGGCTGCCACCGCCCAGGTCGCCCATGATGCCGTCGGCATCGGGGATGCCGGCGATGACACCGAGCGCTGACAAAGCGGCTTCCTCAGCCCCCGAGAGAACGCGGGTCTCAAGTCCGGTTCGCCGCTGCACCTCCGTCACAAAGCGCTCGCCATCCGTGGCATCGCGCACGGCGGCGGTCCCAACCACGTCGACCCGCTCTATTGCCATAACCTTCAGCAAGGTGGCGAAGCGTTCGAGATTGGTCAGGGCCAGGGAGGCGCCGGCGGGATCGAGGCGGCCGCTTTCATGCAGCGCGCTGCCGAGGCCGCTCAGCACTTTCTCGTTGAAGACGACGACAGGTACCCGCGCCGGCCCGCCGAAGACCACCAGGCGAATGGAGTTGGAGCCGATATCGACTACCGCTCGACGGGCGCCGGCGTTGCCACTCATGGCCGTGTACTCAGTCTTGCGGGCCGATCCGCAATGGCGCAGGCGCTCCGCCCCGTTGCAGTGCCTTGCCGCGCCCGGAAAGGCTGGGATTGGTCATGAAATAGGTGTGGGCAGAGAAGGCGTCGTCGCTGGCCTGAACCTTGCGATAGACCCCGTCCGGACCGAGCACGGAGCTTTGCGCCTCGTCCTTGAGGTTGGCCAGCATGACCTGATTCAGCACCTGCCTGTGCACAGTGGCATTGGTTATGGGAACTAAGGCTTCGCAGCGACGGTCGAAATTGCGCGGCATCCAGTCGGCGGACGATATGAACAGCTTCGCAGCCGGAGAGGGAAGCGGCTCGCCATTGCCGAAGCAGACGATTCGGGCATGTTCGAGAAAACGCCCGACTATGCTTTTTACGCGTATGGTCTCGCTCATGCCGGGAACGCCGGGGCGCAGGCAACAGACACCGCGCACGATGAGATCTATCTCCACCCCGGCCATGCTGGCTTCGTACAGCTTGTCGATGATGGTGCCGTCGACAAGGGAATTCATCTTGGCCCAGATCATCGCCGCTCTGCCGGCCTTGGCATGCGCAATCTCGCCATCGATGTGCTCGAGCAAGGTCGCGCGCAATGTCATGGGTGCGACGCCGACGCGCGAGAACTGCTCGGGCACCGCATACCCGGTGGTGAAATTGAAGATACGCGCGGCATCGCGCGCCAGTTCTTCGTCGCAGGTAAAGAACGACAGGTCTTCATAGATCTTGGCCGTGACCGGGTGATAATTGCCGGTGCCGAAATGCACATAGGAACGCAGTGCCTGGTCCTCGCGGCGTACCACATTCGATATCTTGGCATGGGTCTTCATGTTCATGAAGCCATAGACCACATGCACGCCTGCGCGCTCGAGGCTGCGGGAGAGCTTGAGATTGCTTTTCTCGTCGAAGCGCGCTTTCAGTTCCACCAGCGCGGTTACCGTCTTGCCGGATTCGGCCGCTGCGATCAGCGCCTTCACGATCGGCGACTCCGCGCTGGTGCGGTACAGGGTCTGCTTTATGGCAATGACATCGGGGTCCGTGGCCGCTTGCTGGAGAAACTGCACCACGACGCCGAAGCTCTCATAGGGATGGTGGACAATGAAGTCCTTGGCGCGGATTGCTGCGAAGCAATCATTGTCATATTCGCGCACGCGCTCGGGAAAGCGGGGCGTGTAGCTGGGAAAGTGCAGATCCGGGCGATCGCAATCCACCATCTCTCCGAGCTGGGCCATGCCGAGGATACCGTCCACGATAATGACGTCGCTCGCTTCCGCATGCAGCTCGCCGGTGACCATTTGACGGAGTTCGGTCGGCATGTCGGCACCGATCTTGAGGCGCACGATACCACCCCGTCGTCTTTGCCGCAGCGCCGTTTCGAACAACAGAACGAGATCTTCCGCTTCTTCTTCATACTCGATGTCGCTGTCGCGAATGAGGCGAAAACAACCACGGCCGGTAACGCGATAGCCAGGAAACAATTGGTCTATGAATAGCTCGACCAGGGACTCCAGCGGCAAGAAGCGAATCTCGTCGCCCGGCAGGCGGACGAAGCGTCTGGTTTGCTCCGGCAGCGGCACAAGCGCACGCAGGGTGCGTCCGTCTTCACCTTCCACAAGCTGCATCGCCAAGGCGAAGCCGCGATTGGCGATGAAGGGGAAGGGATGCGCGGGGTCGATGGCCAGCGGCGTCAACACTGGGAAGACTTGCTCGAGAAAGTAGTCGCGAAGCCAGTCTACATCGGCATCAGACAGGGAATCAGTGCCGACAACGGCAATGCCCGCCTCTGCGAGGTCGGCGACCAGCGTTCGCCACGTCTCAAGTTGCGCGGCCATCAGGCGATTGGCGTCCGCCGTGACTTCCTGCAGCTGTTGCGCGGGCGTTCGTCCATCCAGGCTGCGGTGGGTGAGGCCATTGCGAACCTGGCCTTTGATGCCGGCCACCCGCACCATGAAGAACTCATCGAGATTGCTGGCCGAAATCGACAGGAAGCGCAATCGCTCGAGCAGCGGATGAGACGTATTCTCCGCCTCCGCCAGCACGCGCCAATTGAATGCCAGCCAGGAAAGCTCGCGGTTGAAATAGCGCTCGCGTGGTGCCGACGGCGCAGCGGTCGGCGACTCCGTTTCCCCGAGCCTATCGGCCGTTTTGTGCTGCGCCATCGGTACTCTCCCTAGAACGTAGCGCGATGATTGCCGCCATCCATGAGGAAGTGCTGTCCGGTGACAAAGCCCATTTGTGCCGAGCACAGAAAGGCGCAGGCGTCGCCGAACTCGTCCGGATCGCCGAAGCGCCCGGCCGGATTGAGGTCGGCCATGGCGGCGGCCATGTCTTCCTCGCTCTTGCCTGCGGCCTTGGCGCGGAACGTGATGTTGCCGCGCAAGCGGTCCGTATCGAACGGCCCGGGCAACAGGCAATTTATGGTCACGTTGTTGCGCACGGTCTGGCGAGCGATGCCCGCCAGGAAACCGGCCAGGCCGGTGCGTGCGCCGTTCGAGATGCCAAGCTCCGGAATCGGGGTCTTGGTCGAGCTGGACGTGATATTGACGATGCGCCCGAAGCCGCGCTCGATCATGGGATCGACCGTTGCCTTGATGAGTTCGATCGGGGTGAGCATGTTGGCGGTCAGGCCATCGATCCAGTCCTCGCGGCTCCATTTGCGGAAATCGCCCGGCGGCGGACCGCCCGCATTGTTGACCAGAATATCGGGCTCGGGGCAGGCAGCCAGCAGGGCTTCGCGGCCGGCCTCGGTGGTGACGTCCGCGGCAACCGCTGTCACTTCGCTGCCGGTCTCCTCGCGAATGGCCGCCGCCGTGGCGTCTAGCACGGCCTGGTCGCGCCCGTTGATCGTGATGGCGACGCCTTCGCGTGCCAGCGAGGTCGCACAGGCCCGGCCAAGGCCCCGGCTTGAGGCACAAACAATGGCCTTGCGGCCGGCAATTCCGAGATCCATTCGTTGTCTCCCTTAGACTTCGATTTCTTGTCCTATTGTTGCAAGACGTCCCGCGCCAGCGGGATCGTAATGCGCCTTTGTCCGGCCAGCGCAGCCTGATCGAGTGCCTGAACAAGTTCGCGAGCGGCAGCAAACGAGCGCTCGATCCGCGCCATAACGTAAGCGATCACGTCTTCTCCCACATCGAGCTGGCGGTCGTCGAACTGTTTGATCAACACCGCAGCCAGTAGGCGGTCGTCAGGCGGCATCAGGCCGATCGCAGGCAGGGCTCCGAGGCGCGACGCCAAGTCCGCAAGCGCAATCGTCCAGCGCGATGGCGGCCACCGCGCCGCCAATAGCAGACCGCCGCCTCGCTCGGCAATGATGTTGTAGAGGTGCAGCAGGGTCGTCTCGTCCGCGCCTTCTCCCGCCGTGCCGCATTCCACTGCCGCAGCGGACGCGGAGCCGAGCAGGCCGGTCGGGTCGAGGCCGGGGCCCAGTTCCGCGGCCGTCAGCTGTATCGCTTGGGATCTGGCCCGCCAAACCGTCAAGAGATGGCTTTTGCCACAGCCCGTGGGGCCGAAAACGGCAAGGCCCGGTGTGCCCCAGGTTGGCCAGCGGTCAATCCAGGCCACGGCCTCCTCATTGCTTGGGGCTATCAGAAAATCGTCGGCGCCGAGGGCGGGGCGGTGCCCCAGATCGAGGGCGAGCTGAGTGGCCGTCTCCGCGCTCATGGCCCGCTGCCGCCACCGTATAGCGGGCTTTCCAGATAGCGGGAGAGGGCGAACCGAACGAGCACGCCAACGACGGCTGCCACAGGGACCGCCAGCAAGACACCGACGAAGCCGAACAGCGTGCCGCCGGCAAGCAGGGCGAACATGACCCACACGGCATGCAGTCCGACCCTGTCGCCGACCAGCTTCGGCGTAAGAATATTGCTCTCGACGAGCTGGCCCACCGCGAACACCACGAGGACCGCGATCAGCTCTCCCGACGCGCCGAACTGCATGTAGCCAAAGGCGACGCTCAACAATAGGCCGACCGCAGCACCGACAAAGGGAACGATTGCGATTATGCCGACGACCAGCCCGACCACTAGGCCGTAGTTCAGGCCGACAACCTCCAGGGCGATGGCATAGCTGGTGCCGAGGGTCACGCAAACGATGGCTTGGCCGCGCACGAAACCGGAAAGCGTGCGATCGATTTCCCGCATCTGCTGGTGAATGGTGTTCTTGTGACGCCGCGGCAGGTAGCCATCGATCTTGGCGACCAAGCGGTCCCAATCGCGCAGCAGGTACCAAGCGACGACCGGGGTTATGATCACCAAGCCGAACAGGTTCAGCAGGGCCAGCCCGGAGACGAAGAGCTTGCGCAAGGCCTCCAGCGACCAGGCGGCAAGGGTGCCGGCGACATTGCGGAAGGCGGCGCGGGCGTCTTCCATCTGTTGTTCGTCGATCTCGGACGATGCCTGCTCGATCAGGCCCGTAATGCGCTCGGTCAGTGTCTGTACCATGCCCGGCAGTTCCTGCAGCAGGTTGGTCACCTGGGCCTGCAGAAGCGGCGCAATCAGGATCATCACGATCGTAAGCAGGACGAAGAACACCACTGTGACAATGGTCGTGGCCACGGTTCGCGACAGTTTTCGCGCTTCGAGACGGTCTGTTACCGGGTCGAGGAAATACGCAATCGCCAAGCCTGCGACGAAGGGCAACAGGATGTCGCGCAGCAAGACCAGCAGCAGTACGAAAACGAGGACTGCCGCCAGCCAATAGAGGCCCTGTCGCGCGGGGCTCATGGCTGCCGCCGCCGGTCTTGGTTTTGCCTGTGGCTTGTCACTCGAAGAGCAAGTCCTCTTCCGGGTCCGTCTCGGGCGCCGCCTCGCGCGCACGCTCGGCCGGGCCATCAGTCGCCTCGGGCAGCGGGGTGTCCGCGGGCAAATCGTCAAGCGGTGCCGGCAACGCCGCGGCGGCGCCCTTGGCTTCGATGCGCCATTCGCCCGCCCCTTCATCGACCAACGAGAGATCGCGTCCGTCAAGCGCTCCACTCAACGTTCCGAGGGCCCCGTAATAGCGCAGCGTCAAGTGCGCTTCGCTCTTGCTTAGCGATACCACCTGCGTTCCGGCCAATTGCGACATGCCGCCCAAACGGCGACGGATGCTGAGCCAACTGTCCAGCCCGGAAAGTGTGGCACTGACGTCGAGCGTCGAAACCGAGCTGAAATCGACCAGATTGGCTAGCTTCCAATCGCTCTCCAGGGCCTCGGCCATGGTCAGGGCGGCCTGACGAAGGGTCGTGGCCTGATCCGCGCCCGCGGGCAGGCGGCGACTGAAGACGATGGTGGCCTCGTCGCCGACATGACTGGTTGCCGTAACGCTCACGCCGCCGCCGGCCTCCAAGCGAGCGAGTGCGACCAGAGTTTCCGGGGCATTGTAGCGCTCGGCAATTGCGGAGAGAGGCTCCGTGTCGCCATTGCGGGCCTGCTCGGCGGACACTGCCGTCAAATCCTCAAGTTCGCCATAGGGCAAGGCGAGATTGACCAGATGGTGCCGCCAGCCGATTTGGTGCCATGCCTCGCGCCACAGATTGGGGGCTTGCCACAGCCGCATGTCACCGCCGCTCTCGAGAAGTGGCAGGACTAGGCGCGGCAGGCTTTCCGTCTCCGCGAACGGGATGCGGGCGTTGCGCAATTTCTCGCGAATGCCGTCAGGGTCGAAGTGGACCGTTAGCTCGGCGATATAGCGTTGTGCGGAACGGCGTTCGCGCCCGACCTCGTAAGAACGCACCAGGCGCTCCACATCCCCGTCTTCGATGGTGGGCAAGCGGCCGTGGTCGCTTTCGCGGGTAAGTTTGCGGTAAAGGCGCTCGAGAGCCAGCCTTTGGCCGCCCGCAAGCGCGCGCGCTTGGGCCTGCTGCGCGCTGTCGCCACTGGCATCCACATTCACCCCGCCGACGGTGAAGGGGCCGGCCAGGGCGGCGAACGGCAGGCCCGCGCCGATGATGGCAATGATCGCGAGGCATGCCGAAAAGCGCTTTGCGCCCATTGCAAAGCGTGTCTTTACCAGTGATAACACCCGGCGCGCCGCCATTTCAGCCTCTAAACAGTCCTGGAACCAGCCACCGGGCATCATAGCATGAGCGATACCCCCGACCACCCTTACCGCTACCGGGACGCCGGCGTCGATATCGATGCGGGTGCTGACCTGGTTGAACGCATCAAGCCGTTGGCGAAAAGCACGGATCGGTCAGGCGGTGTGGGCTCGCTAGGCGGCTTCGGTGCCATCTTCGATCTCAAGGATTGCGGCTATCGCGATCCCTTGCTCCTGGCGGCGACGGATGGCGTTGGCACCAAGCTGCTCGTGGCTAATGTCGTCGGCCGCCATGATACCGTCGGCATCGACCTCGTGGCGATGTGCGTGAACGATCTCGTGGTGCAGGGCGCAGAGCCCCTGTTCTTTCTCGATTATTTCGCGACCGGTGCCCTCGATGTCGAGGCGGCGGCGGATGTCGTATCGGGTATCGCCGAAGGCTGCCGGCAGGCGGGCTGCGCACTGATCGGCGGTGAGACAGCTGAATTGCCGGGGCTCTACAAGCCGGGCGACTACGACCTGGCCGGCTTCGCCGTGGGCGCTGTGGAGCGTGACGGATTGGTGACCGGCGAGAGTGTGACGGCGGGTGACGTGATTCTGGGTATTGCCTCGAGCGGCATCCATTCGAACGGCTATTCCCTGGTTCGCCGCGTCGTAGAGGGCGAGGGGTTGGATTACGCCGCGCCGGCGCCGTTCGATAGCGAAATCAGCCTGGGCGAAGTCCTGCTGACCCCCACGCGGATCTATGTGAAGAGCCTGCTCGCGGCGATCCCGCATGGCATCAAGGCGCTCGCCCATATCACCGGCGGCGGCTTGCCCGAGAACCTGCCGCGCGTGCTGCCGGACGGCACCGCCGCGGCCATCGATGCGGATTGGGAGCTGCCCCCGGTCTTCACCTGGCTGAACCACGACGCTGGCGTCGAGGGCGAAGAGATGCTGCGTACCTTTAACTGCGGTGTCGGCATGGCTGTCGTCGTGGCCGATGCCGATGCTGATGCAGTGGCCGCGAGCCTCCGTTCATCGGGCGAGACCGTCTTTGCTATCGGCACTGTTCATGCCGGGGATAGGGGTGTGGGGATACATCGCGGGAAGACTTGGGCGTCATGACCGATCTTCGACTTGCGATCCTGATATCCGGCCGCGGCAGCAATATGGAGGCCCTGGTCAAGGCCTGTGCGCAGCCCGACTATCCGGCGAGCGTGGCAACGGTCATTTCGAATCGGCCCGATGCTGCCGGCCTGGAGACGGCGACCCGCCATGGCATCGCCACCGGCGTGGTCGATCACAAGCGTTTCGACGATCGCGAGTCGTTCGAGGTGGCGCTCGATGCGGCCATAATGGAGACCGGTGCGAACCTGGTTTGCTTAGCCGGGTTCATGCGCTTGCTCGGGGCAGGGTTCGTCGAGCGCCGGCACAACCGGCTGATCAACATCCATCCCTCCATACTGCCCGCCTATCCGGGCCTCGATACCCACGAGAGGGTGCTCGCGGATGGCGGGCGCTTTGCCGGCTGTACCGTGCATTTCGTGCGCCCGGCGATGGATGCGGGCCCGATCATCGTGCAGGCCGCCGTGCCTGTGTTGCCGCAGGACACGCCCGACAGCCTGGCAGGGCGCGTGCTCGAACAGGAGCATCGCATTTATCCCTTGGCCGTGCGCTGGATCGCGGAGGGCAGGGTGTCTGTACACGACGAACGGGTGATGGTCGCCGAGGCAGGACGCTCTGCTGATGCCGTGATCAATCCCCCTGCTGACTGATCCCACGACATACCAAGGAGTCCGCCATGGCGACCGAAGTCAACCCGATGCAAGTTCAGTCCGCGCTGATCACCATCATATTGCAGCTCCTGCTCAAACTGCGCCAAGCCGGCATCTTCGAAGATGGCGACGATCTGCGCGCGTTTCTTCAGGAGGCGGTGGGATCGAACCGTGCCGAATACAACCCGGTCAATCAGGGAGCGGCCGATTTCATCGAGCAGTTCATGCTCGCAAACCCGATGTTCAAGGACGCGGAGTGACCTCTCCCTACGGCACGATATCGACTTGGGCGAAGAAGAAGCTGGTTTCGATAGCCGCGTTTTCCGGGCTGTCGGAGCCGTGCACCGAGTTCGCTTCGATGGATTCGGCGAAATCCTTGCGGATTGTGCCCGCATCCGCATTGGCGGGGTTGGTGGCGCCCATGATCTCGCGGTTGCGCTCGATGGCGTTCTCGCCTTCGAGGATCTGCACCACCACGGGGCCAGATGTCATGAAGTCGCACAGGTCGCTGAAAAAGGAGCGCTCCTTGTGCACGCCGTAGAACGCCTCCGCCATGTCGCGGGACATGCGTATGCGCCGCTGCGCGACGATGCGCAGCCCCGCTTCCTCGAAGCGGGCGTTGATCTTGCCGGTCAGGTCACGCCGCGTGGCGTCCGGCTTGATGATCGAGAGAGTGCGTTCGATCGCCATGTCTGTATCCGTCATCGGTATTGGGAAGGGGGCCTTATAGCGATGGCGGCCGGCGCCAGCAACCGCGGATCGCGGAAAGTTACACCAACATGCTCCGCATCGAAGGGCTGACCTACCGTATCGGCGGGCGCGCCATCATCGACGGCGCCAGCCTGACGGTGCCCACGGGGCACCGTGCCGCCCTGGTCGGGCGCAATGGCGGCGGCAAGACCACCCTATTGCGGCTGATAACAGGCGAATTGCATGGCGAATCGGGCGATATCGTCATGGCGCCGAACATGCGCATCGGAACTGTTGCGCAAACGGCGCCCTCGGGCGGGCAGTCGCCGCTCGATTTCGTGTTGGCTTCCGATGGCGAGCGTGTCGCGCTTCTGGCCGAGGCTGAGAAGTTGGAGAGCGAGGCGGAGCCGGATGGCGCGCGTCTCGCCACGGTGCATGAGCGGCTGGTGGCAATCGGGGCCCATGCGGCGCCGGCTCGGGCCGCATCGATCCTGCATGGCCTCGGCCTCAATGCCAAAAGCCAAAGCCAGCCCTTATCCGCGCTGTCAGGCGGTTGGCGTATGCGTGTCGCGCTCGCTGCGGCCTTGTTCGCACAGCCCGATCTGCTGCTGCTCGACGAGCCGACCAATCATCTCGATCTGGAAGCCAGCTTCTGGCTTGCCGCCTATCTCGCCAAGTGGCCGCGCACGCTGCTTCTTGCCAGTCATGACCGCGCGCTGATCAACCGGGTGGCGGGAGAGACGATCCACCTCGATGGCGGGCGCACCAGGACCTATCGTGGCGGATTCGATGCCTTTCTCCGTGCCCGCCGCGAGGCACGCGAGCGCGAGGCAGCGGTACAGGCAAACCTTGCCGCACGGCGCAAGCATATGCAGGCATTCGTCGATCGCTTCCGCTACCAGGCCAACAAGGCGCGTCAGGCCCAGAGCCGGCTGAAGGCGCTGGAGCGCCTGGGGGAACCCGAGGCGCCTGTCGCTGATACGGAGGTTGTGTTCACCTTTCCCGAGCCCAGCGGGTTGGCGCCGCCGCTCTTGGTGCTGGAGGATACGGCTGCGGGCTATGGGGACACACCTATCTTGGAAGGTCTCAATCTGCGCATCGATATGGATGACCGCATTGCGCTGCTTGGCGCCAACGGCAATGGCAAGACTACGCTGATGCGCCTGCTCGCCGACCATTTGCCCGCCATCGCCGGCGAGCGTCGCCGGTCTCGCAAGCTTACGGTCGGCTATTACGCTCAGGACCAGGAAGACATCCTGGCTGCGGATCGTACTGCCGAACAGTATGTGGCCGAGCGTTTGCCCGACGCCAACGAAACGGCGCGCCGCGCCCATCTCGGGCGTTTCGGTCTTTCCGGGCCTTTGGCTGCCCAGCCCGTCAAGACCCTGTCGGGCGGCGAGCGCGTGCGTCTGGTTCTAGCTTTGGTATGTTGCGATGCGCCGCATTTGCTGCTGCTCGACGAGCCCACCAACCATCTCGATATCGATGCCCGCGAGGCGCTTGTCGAAGGCCTCAACGGCTATTCCGGCGCAGTGGTGTTGATTACCCATGACCGGCGCCTGATCGAGCTTTGTGCCGAGCGCCTGTGGCTGGTGGCCGACGGCACCTGTCGGGCCTATGACGGCGATCTCGACAGCTATGAGAAGAGCCTGATGGAACGCCGGCGCGGCAAGAGCGAGGGCAAGTCCCGGCCTTCGGCAAACAGGGCGGAGCGGCGCCGTGATGCCGCACGCCGCCGCGACGAGATTGCGCCGCTGCGCAAGGCCGCCGCTGCCGCTGAGCGCAAGCTCGAATCCCTTGCCGAAAAGCGCAGCGCCATCGTAGCCGCGATAGCGGATCCGCTACTCTACGAAGGCGAAGGCTCGGCGGAACGGGTGGCGGCGCTCGGCCAGGAGAAAGTGCAGCTTGAACGCGCCATGGCCGAGGCCGAAGTTGCCTGGCTAGAAGCCCAGGAAGCCCTGGAAGAAGCCGATACCGCCTAATCGAAAGACCACAATTGGCGCCAGCGCAGGCAGGTGGTGGCATGCTCCACGGAGACCATTTGCAGGTTCATGTCGGCAGCGTCGCACGCAGCGTCCGCATGCTGGCAGGCGAGGCGCCAAGGGCAGCCGGAGAGCGGTGTTGCGGGTTGGCACGATGGGACGTGCTCGTCCGCCAGCATGGCAACGGTGTAGGGGTGACGGGCCATGGTTGCGATGTGACTTGCCGGTGCCCGCTCCACCAGGCGCCCGCCGCAAAGCACGGCGATCTCATCAGTGGACGAAAGCAGCGTCTCGGGAGAGTCGGCGAAAATGATAGCGGCTGTATCCGGCGGCAGGCGCGCTGGGGGCGTCTCGCCCTCGGCATAGATGGCGACCAGGGTCGCCGTCAGGGGCTCTCCCTGCAGCCCGAAGGCGACAACACCGTCATTGAGCGTGGGCTCCTTGGCAAGATCGCGATTGCCGACGAGGATACGGCCTGCGGAGATCGCGAGGCCCGACGGCAGGGCGCCACAAAGTGCATTGCCAAGCAAGGACTTGCCGGCACCGGCAGCGCCGGCGATTCCGAGTGTCTGGCCCGCTTCGAGATGCAGAGAGAGCTGGTCGATCAGCTTTTGTCCGGCCTCGTCGACGATGGTGAGGCGGTGGACATAAAGCAGGGTCACGATGCCAGTGCGCTCCGAAAGAGCGCCAGCGTGCGCGTCATCGCCAGGTCGGCGGATGGCTTGTGATGGGGTGGGTAGCCGCGTCGGTTGAAGCCGTGCTCGGCGCCCTCGTAGACATGAATGGCGACGTCGTCTCGGTTGCTGAGCCGGTCTCGTGTCTGCGCCACGGAGTCGGGCGGCACGTGGCTATCGTTCTCGGCGAAATGAAGAACCATCGGACAGGCGATGGCATCGGCCTCGTCGAGATAGCGCTCGATGCCGACGCCGTAATAGCTCACCGCGGCATCCACCGCGTGGCGCGCGGCGCAGAGATAGGTAAGCTTGCCGCCGAGACAGAAGCCGGTCACGCCGAGCTTGCCGGTGCACGCCGCCTGGTTGCGCAGTACATCCAGGCAGGCACCGAGATCGTCCACCAAGGCATCGACGTCGAGCTTTTCGTTCAGGGCCCGCGCTCGTGCCCGGCCCTCATCGGTGTAGGGCAGGTAGACCTCGGGCTCCAGACGCCAGAAGACATCCGGTGCCAGGGTGACGAACCCTTCGGCCGCAAAGCCTTGGGCGACGCCGCGGATATGCTCGTTGCTGTTGAATATCTCCGGCAGCACCAGCAGCCCGGGGCCGGAGCCACCCGGCGGCAAGGCAAGCCAGGCTGCGAACTTGCCGCCGCCCGGTGCCGAGATCATGATTTTCGTATCGGACATCGCATCGTGCTCGCTGTTAGTTGCGCAGGCGGAAGCGTTGCAGCTTGCCGGTCTCCGTGCGTGGCAGATCATCCACAAAGGTTATCGCGCGCGGGTATTTATAGGGCGCGATCTGTTGCTTGACGAAATCCTGCAGTCTCTTTGTTGTGTTCTCATCGCCGGCAACGCCGTCGCGCAAGATGATGAAGGCTGCGACAATCTGGCCGCGATCGGGGTCGGGCTGTCCAACCACGCCGCACTCCATGACATCCTCGTGGTCGAGCAGGGCGGCTTCCACCTCGGGCCCCGAAATGTTGTATCCGGCGGAAACGATGAGGTCGTCCGCCCGCGAAACGTACCAGTAATAGCCGTCCGCATCCTGGCGGTAGAGGTCGCCGGTGAGGTTCCAGCCGCTTTCGACATAGGCTGCCTGGCGCTCCTCGTCGGCGAGATATTTGCAGCCCGTGGGGCCGCGCACGCCAAGGCGGCCGACTTCGTCCACCCCGGCCGTCGTACCGTCATCGGCGAGCACGCATGCCTCGTAGCCGGGAATCGCTTTGCCGGTGGCGCCGGGACGGATCGCCTCGCGCGGGCCTGAGACGAAGATATGCAGCATCTCGGTCGAGCCGATACCGTCGAGGATTTCAAGGCCTGTTGTGTCCTTCCACGCCTGCCAAGTGGGCAAGGGCAGGGTCTCGCCTGCCGATACGCAGCGCTCAAGGCTGGAGATGTCGTATTGCTCGACCAGGCTCAGCAGGGCGCGGTATGCGGTCGGCGCGGTGTATAGCGCCGTGCAGCGATGGCGCTGTATGGCATCGAGCATGGCGTCGGGCGTTGGCTTGTCGAGCAACGCAGTCGCCGCGCCGATACGCAGGGGAAAGCAAAGCAGGGCGCCGATGCCGAAGGCGAAAGCCAGCGGCGGCGAGCCGGTCACGATATCGTCTGCGCGCGCGCCGAAGGTATGCGGCGGAAAGCAGTCACAGATGGCCAGGATATCGCGGTGAAAATGCATGCAGCCCTTGGGCTGTCCCGTGGTGCCGGAGGTGAAGCCGATCAACGCCACGTCGTCCGCCGCGGTATCGGCAGCGATGAAGCCTGGCTGTTTCGTGGTAACCAGCGTGTCGAAGTCCGCATCGCCATCGCCCGTCGGGCTGATCATGGCTAGGTGTTCGAGTCCGCCGGCTTGGGCGAGTTCGTCAGCCAGTCCGATGTCGCAGAGGCCGTGGCGGATCTTCGCCTTGTCGATGATATAGGCGAGTTCCCGCGAGCGCAGCAGCGGCATGGTGGCGACGCATATGCCGCCGGCCTTGATCACGCCCAGCCAGCAGGCGGCTGCCATCGGCGTGTTGGGCGCGCGCAGCAGAACGCGATTGCCCGAAACCAGGCCCATGTCCTCGACCAGCGCCGCCGCGATACGATCGACGAGATCAGCGAGGGCAGCATAGGACCAGCTCCGCTCGCCGAACAGAATCGCTGTCCTATCGCCGTCCCCGGCCGCGACACGCGCGTCCAGCAAGGCCGCCGTCGCATTGAAGCGGTCCGGATAGGCTGCCAGCGCCGGCAAGGCCGTATAGTCGCACGGTGCCAGCAAATGGGCGGGCGGCAGGTTGTCGCGCGCAAAACTGTCGACATGACCGCTGTTTCCGCCGGGCGCGTTGGTTGGCATATCGGGTGTCTCCGGTTTCAGCCTGTCACGACATTTTGCGCATGCCCTTCGAGAAAGGCGATGACGTTGTCAACGGCGCCCTCGTTGAGCAGTTCGGTCGCTTCGGCCGTCCAGTCGGCGGCATGGGGCGTCAGGACCACGTGGTCATGGCGGAGAATCGGCGCATCGGCGGGAAGGGGCTCCTGCGGATAGACATCGAGCCCCACGCCGCTGAAACGCCCCGCGCCGAGGGCCGTGTCGAGCGCCGTCATGTCCACCACGTCGCCGCGGGCACCGTTGAGTAGGATCGCGTCGTCCTTCATGGCCGCCAGCGCCGCGGCGTCGATCAGATGGCGGCTGTCATCGGTAAGCTTCACGTGCAGGCTGA
>CAZKTK010000003.1:0-30928 GCA_964555535.1 uncultured Rhodospirillaceae bacterium | reverse complement strand
ATAGCCTGATCGCGACATCGGCCCTCACGCGGCCCACCGGTCCGCGCTTCTCCCAACGCTCAGGTAGTCAATCTCGGCGATTACCGCAAGCGGTCTGACGAAATTTGCAGTCAATCAAGCCAGCTGACGGTGCCCCATGAAAGCTTCGGATCTTTTCGTGAGATGTCTCGAATCCGAAGGTGTCACTCACATTTTCGGCGTCCCGGGCGAGGAAAACGCCCATGTGATGATGTCCCTGGAAGACAGCAATATGGAATTCGTGCTTTGCCGCCACGAACAGGCTGCAGCCTTCATCGCCGACGCCTATGGACGGCTGACCGGCAAGGCCGGCGTTTGCCTAGGCACGCTGGGGCCCGGCGCCACCAACCTCGTCACGGGTGTGGCCGACGCGAATATGGACCGCTCGCCGCTTGTCGTTATTACCGGTCAGGCCGCGACACGGCGCATGCACAAGGAGAGCCACCAGCACATGGACGTGGTGGCCATGTTCCGCCCGGTGACCAAATGGGCCCATTCCGTCAGCCATGCCGGCGCCATTCCCGAAATCGTGCGCAAGGCGTTCAAGATCGCCGAGGCCGAGAAGCCCGGCGCAACATTGATCGAACTGCCAGAGGATATCGCCGGCGAAGAGACCGCGGGTGCGCCGATCCCCAGCCGGCGCGCGCGCCGTGCCGGTGCGGACCACAAGGCCGTAGCCGCCGCGGTCGAGCGCATCGTCGCGGCGCGCAATCCCATCGTGCTTGCCGGCAATGGTGCCATACGCAAACGCGCGTCGCAGCAGCTGCGGCGATTTGCCGAACTTGCCGGGATCGGCGTGGTGAACACTTTCATGGGAAAGGGCGCCGTGCCGCGCGATGACGCGCACTGCCTGTTCACCATCGGCCTGCAGGGCGGCGATCACGTCAATCTGGCGATCGATGAATCCGATCTGGTGATCACCATAGGCTACGACCTGGTGGAATACGGCCCGGCCTTCTGGAACAGGGGCCATGCGACGCCCGTCGTGCATATCGATTTCACCCCGGCGGAAACCGATGCGGCCTATCCCGTGGCGGTCGAAGTGGTGGCCGATATCGCCGATGCGCTATGGCAGATCAACGAGGCGCTGCTGCGCGACCACAAGGCGTCTCTGCCTCTGTTCGACATCGCCAAACGGCAATTGCTGCGCCGGACCATCGCCGACGACCTCACCGCCGATGACGGCGACCAGGGCTTTCCGATCAAGCCGCAGCGCCTGATCGCCGACCTGCGCGCGGCCATGGGCCCGTCCGACATTGTGCTGTCCGATGTCGGCGCCCACAAAATGTGGATGGCGCGCTATTACCAATGCGACGAGCCCAACACCTGTCTGATCTCCAACGGCTTTTGCTCTATGGGATTCGCCCTGCCCGGTGCCATTGGCGCCAAGCTTGCGGAACCGGACAGGAAGGTGGCGGCGGTATGCGGCGATGCCGGTTTTCTGATGAACGTGCAGGATTTGGAGACCGCGGCCCGCCTCGGCCTTAACATAGTCATATTGACCTGGGTCGACGGCGAATATGGCTTGATTAAGTGGAAACAGCAGTCCCAGTTCGACGGCCGCCATTCCGAACTCGCCTTCGATAATCCGGACTTCGTCAAGCTGGCAGAGGCCTTCGGCATCTGGGGCCGGCAGCTGGACGGGTCGGACCAGCTTGCCGGCGCTCTGGATGAAGCTTTCGCGCAGCCGGGGCCGGCTTTGATCGCCGCGCCTGTGGATTACGCCGAGAACCAGCGCCTTACCGAACGCCTCGGCAATCTCGTCTGCCCGATCTGATCAGCCGCCGAGGTGGCTGCGGAACCAGTCGAGGGTAAGCGCCAGCGCATCTTCGAAATAGGGGCCGTAGGGCGCGTAGTGGTCGCCGGGGAAGAGCTGATAGGACGCCAGCGCATTGGCGCGGATCGCCTCGTAGACCGCCTCCCCATTGGCCTTGGGATCGAAATACTGATCGTCCGCGGCATCGATGATGAGCGTCGGCGCGCGCACCTTGTGCGCGTTGTCGAGTGGGCGGTGGGCGGCCATGCGCGCAAGATCCGGCGTGCCGGGAATACGGCCGCGACGGTCGGTCCCCGCCGGCAGCGGTGTCAAAGTGCCGCGCGCCTTCTCGGTCGCCCGTGTCAGCCCGAGCGCCGCGCGTGCCGGATCCTTGCTGACACCCATGAATCCCACCTGCGCGACGACCGCGGCGATGCGCGGATCCCGCGCCGCGGCCTCGATCACGTGGCCACCGCCGTAGCTCGTGCCCCAGACGCCGACCCGTGCCGCATCGACCCCGGGCTCGCCCATGACATAGGCCACGGCGGCGAGCAGATCGGCGACCTGGTCCTGGGGATCGATGACCTCGCGCTCGACATAGGCGCGCACGGTGACGCTGCCGTCGGCGCCAGATTGGGGCAAGGCCTCGGCCAGGACCAGGCGGCCGTCGCTGTCGCCCCAGCCGCGGTAGTCGAAAGTCAGCACCACGAAGCCCGCCTCGGCGAAAATCGGCGCCTGGCCCTGGTTGAGGCTGGCGCGCAGGCCGCTCCAGCCGTTGGCCAGCACGATCGCCGGGGTCGCCGCCTCCGCCGACCAGCCGGCGGGTGTCCAGAGATCGCCGGCGAGACGCACGCCCTGGCTCCAGATGGTGACCGGCCGGCTCTCCTGGGCCGCCGCCGCCGTCGCCGCGGCGATCAGGAAAAAGCCTGTCGCAAACCTTGCAAAACTTTGCATACCCTATCCTCCCCGATAGCCAATGTAGGCCATATCCCCCTGGCGGCGATAGGCCGGCCCGCTTATGGTGCGCCCCCGGAGAAGAGGAGATGCCCATGGATGACGCGACACCGGCCCCCCTTGCCCTGCACCGCGAGACGGTGAAGGCCGAGTGGCTCGACTACAACCAGCATATGAACGTCGCCTATTACGTGCTGGTCTTCGACCACGCCACCGATGCGCTCTGCAATCACATCGGCATCGGCTGGGATCACACCAGGACCACCAGCGGCTCCATCTTCATCCTCGAAAGCCACATCGCCTATCTCCAGGAAGTGGTGCTCGACGACCCGCTGCGCTTCACCACCCACGTGCTCGACTACGACGCCAAGCGCATCCACTTCGCCCACACCATGCATCACGAGACCAAGGGCTATCACGCGGCGACCATCGAGATCATGCAGCTCTATGTGAACCTGGAGACCCGCCGCGCCGCCGCCATGCCGGACGCCACGCTCGAGCGCCTGGAAGCGCTCAAGCAGGCCCACTCCGCCCTGCCGTGCCCCGCCGGCCTCAGCCGCAGCATGGGCCTGCGTGCCGGCAAGCTTGCGTGACGGCCGTCACACCGCCCGCGGCGGCGGCGTGCTATATTGGCTGGGTGTAAGGTTCCGCTGTCGGAGGTTGCCATGACCGCGCCCATCTCTGGTGTTCCGCCCCTGCCCCTGCAAAGCGCGCTGCGCGCCATCAACGACGCCCACAGGACCGCCGCCGAGGTGGCCCAGAACGTGGCCGAAGGCGGCACCGACGGCCTCGCCAAGGACCTCATCGAACTGAGCACCGCCGAACTCCAGGCCAAAGCCGCCATCGAGGTCGCCCGCACCGCCACCGAGATGGACCGCGAGGTCATCGATATTTTGGCTTGAGCGAGGAAATTTGAGGGTCGTCGTACCAAATTTCCACTGACTGCCTGACGCCGAGCCGCGCACGAAGACCTCCATCACGATAGCCAAATCCCCCTGCCGGACCGCGCCAAGCCAGCCGCCGGCGCACTCTTCCGCTGCGCGGAAACCAAGTCTCTCCCCCCTCTCTCCCGCATGCCCTCTTGTCGTCCCGATGCGGGAGCGAGAGAGCTGGGGGCTTGGCGAGCGCGCAGCGCTTCACGACACAATGCGGCGAACGGCTTGGCAATTCCGATCAATGCACGTTGGTATTGGCTCAACCGCTTTCGCCGTCTTGGTCCTCCGACATCGCCACGAGGCACCAGTCGCGGATTATGTCCGAATCGGCCGGCAAGGTTTCAGCCAGCCCTCCCGCGAAAGTGTCGAACGCCTCGCGGCTGGCCACGCCTGTGCCCACGCCTACCAGGACCGGAATGCCCTGTTCCAGCGCCTTGCCGATCACGGAGACGAACCCCCGGCCCGCTGCCTCTTCGGGACCGAACTTGTTGAGGATGAACAGATCGGCCTCGTCGAGCGAACGGTTTTCGACGGTCGCGACCGCGCTGACGATCGCACCCGGGTCCAAGCGGCAGGCGTCGGACCCCGCGCCCAGGTTCTGCGTGATCTTGATCACAGGACCCTCGGGCAGAACCCGCACTTTCATGTCGCAACCATTCTCATAGGCGCTGGTGTGGCCCAACTCCTTGACGATACCGGCAAGAGCCGAGCCTCCAGCCTGCAATCGATCGGCAACCTCGGCAAGCAGGCGATCGGTTTTCCCCCCCCGCATCTCGGAGCTGACCCGTGCAATCTTCATGTTCTCTCCTGCCGTCATCGGGGTTGCGGCCGGCCGGATCGGTCCGCGCCTCGCTCAGCGCCAAGGAAGCCATCCGGCCAACGCGTGGTTTCGCCGAAGCGTGCCCCGCCTGACGGCGTTTCGTCATTGATTTGCATCAGGTCAAGCGTGTCAGGGCACCGTCAGCCGATTGCTCCGTTGTGGGGCGGATCTAATTCTGTATAAATACGGAGACAGTATATGTATTTCCGGCTTCGATGCCGCCCACCGCGGGAAATACATATACTGTCTCCGTATTCGCACTTGGATGTGGGGTCTAGGTATTCGCTATTGCCCCAATCAATTCGCTGGAGTCGGTCGTTCGGGGATGTCGAGCCCACATGCGACTAGGCCAGCGCGAAAATTGTCAAGCAATTGGTCCGTCTCACCACCCTTGTTCCAGTATAGGAGCTCCTCCCAGAAGACTGCCGCAATGTCGGGCCTTAAAGAGAGTCCCTCTTGCATGGCAGTTTGCGCGTTCGCGTGATCACCATCCATGCAATACGCCGCGGCTCTGAAGAACTGGGTCCAGTGCCAGTCGAGCATTCCATTTCGCTCGATCCAATAGACGGCTTGGCCCCAATTGCCTTGCGCCAGATGAGCTCGCGCAGGCCACCAATTCATCCATTTCGGATAGTTGGGATTAAGGGTGGTGGTCTTTTCCCAGATCTCCTGGGAACGATCAAAATGACCAGTGCGATCGTAGACCTCGCCCACCAAACTCAAGACATCTGTATTATTCGGATCGAGCCTCAGCGCTTCATCAGCGGCTTGAAGTGCACGGTCATATTCGCCTAGGAACAATATCGCGCGAGCCAAGCGCACATTTGCGACCGCACTATCCGGTCGCAAAGCGATAGCTTTCTCCGCCGCCGCTACCGCCCGCTCAAACGAGGACTCGGGCAAAGGGTTAAATGAGCTGGTCCCAGATGTCCCCCGTCAGCAATCGCCTGCCCTTTGTACTGAAACGTGGTATTCCGGGCGATAACCAAGTAATCGGGGAACCTCGACAGTTTCGTAATCAAGTCTTCTGCAATTCCATCGGCGAAATAGTCTTGATCCGCATCGGGACTCATATTGTCGAACGGAAGCACAGCTATAACCGGACCTGTCGGCATCGCAAGAACGGGATCATCTGTCGGCACACCTGCGGCATCGACCATCTGCACCGGCTCAGGCTCTTGCATTTGCCACCAGGCACCCCCGGCCGCGACGATTATGACCGCCACGGCCGCCGCGACCAGTCCCACACGCCGAGTCCCCGGCCTGCCCGTGCTCTTCGCCGCTGCCTCTCCCTCAGGCAGCAGGCGATAGGCATTCACCGGCTCCCTGAGGTTCTTGCCTTCATGTTCGCCGAGGAAGTCGAAACCGACCTCGATGCGGCCGCGCACGCTGCCCCTGACGGCATCGGATACCGTGATGCCGCCCGGCTCGCTGAGCGCTTCCAGACGGGCGGCGACGTTCACGCCATCGCCATAGACGGTGCCGTCGGCGTCCTTCTCCATGATGTCGCCGAGGTGGATGCCGATGCGGAAGTGCATCTGGCGGTCGGCGGGGGTGTCGGCGTTGAGGTCCTTGAGGCCCTCCTGGATCGCCAGGGAGGCCCGGACGGCACCGGCGGTGGTCTCGAACACGGCCAGCACACTGTCGCCGGCCGTGTCCACCACGCGGCCCCTGTTGGCGTCGATATGCGCCCGGAACACATCCCTGGCGCGATCCAGCGCCTTGACCGTGGCGGCCTCGTCATCGGCCATGAGGCGGGAATAGCCGACCGCATCGGCAGCCAGGATGGCGGCCACACGCTCGGTGATGCCGTCCTCGGGCCTCTCGCCCTGTCCCTGCCCTTCGCCGTCGCTCACGACCCGATACCTCCCCTGCGGCGTGAGAAGCCGGTGCTCCCGCGCCCCGGCATAGATGGTACGGCTTGTCTCGCGCTCGCGCATTCCGGGGTATGCCTGGGCTCTTGCCAGCTTTCGCAAGCCAATTCATCATAGGCGCCGGGCCGCGACAGGCGGCCGGCTGGGGAGACGGAGCATGGCGGACAGCGCTGGTGAGGTGCGCGAGGTGACACGCGTCGCGCATGACGACCGCAGGATGCGGTTCCTCTACATGGTTATCTTCGCCATCCTGGCCTGGGCGGCGCTGTGGCTGATCGTGTTCCTGGCCACCGTGCAATATCTGCTGACCTGGATCAGCGGCGGCGTGAACGGCAACCTGAAGGACTTCTGCGGCAAGCTCGGCGTCTATTTCCGCGACATGCTCGGCTTCCTCGGCTATGCCACCGATATCGTGCCCTTCCCCTTCTCGCCCATGGGCACGGGCGTGGCGGAAACCGAGCCCGCCGCGGCGGCCGCAGCTGCCGCCGCGAAGCCCAAGCGCAAGCCCGCCAGGCGACGCAAGCCGGCCGCGCCCAAGGCCGACGACAAGGCCACGGATTAGCCGGTCCCTTGCGCCAACTGGGCGAACGTCTGCGGCGCAACCCGCATCTTCTGCTGTCCCTGCTGGCCTGCGTGGTCGGCGTCACCGCCGGCTACGGCGCCATCGGCTTTCGCTACGCCATCGACGGCGTACAGCTGCTGTTCTACGGCTCGGGCTCGGAAGCCGTGCTGTCCATGGCCATTCATCTGGAATGGTGGCACCGGCTGCTGGCGCCAGCGCTCGGCGGGCTGCTGGTCGGCGTCATGATCTACTTCCTGCTGCCGGAGCGGCGCCCCCATGGCGTTGCCGATGTCATCGAGGCCTGCGCCGTGCGCGGCGGGCGCATGCATCTGCGCGACGGCCTGGTGGCGACCGCCGCCAGCGCCGCCTCGCTGGGCGCCGGTGCCTCCGTCGGGCGCGAAGGCCCGATGGTGCATCTCGCCGCCACCATGGCGAGCTGGCTCGGCAAGCGCCTCGGCCTCGACCGGCCGCAGCTCATCACCCTGCTCGGCTGCGGTGCCGCCAGCGGTGTCGCGGCCTCGTTCAACGCGCCCATCGCCGGGGTCTTTTTCGCGCTCGAAGTGGTGGTGGGCCATTACGGCCTCGGCACCTTCACGCCGGTGGTGGTCTCGGCGGTGATCGGCACCATCATCGCCCGCGCCCATTTCGGCGACTTCCCCGCCTTCGTCGTGCCGGGCCTGGAGATCTCCACCTATTACGAGCTGCCGGCCTTCTTCCTGCTCGGGCTGATCTGCGCCGGGGTGGCGATACTGTTCATCCACGGCACGCTGTGGACCGCGCGCGTGGCCGCCCGCCTGCCCGTGCCGCGCTGGCTGCTGCCGGGCTGCGGCGGCCTGCTGGTGGGCTGCATCGCGGCGGTCTATCCGGAGGTGATCGGCGTCGGCTACGAAACCACGGACGCGGCGCTGGCCGGACGCTTCGGTCTCTGGCTGCTGATCGCGCTGGTGCTGGCCAAGACGGCGGCGACCTGCATCAGCTTAGGGAGCGGGTTTGCCGGCGGCGTGTTCTCGCCGAGCCTCTGCATCGGTGCGCTGACGGGCGCCGCCTTCGGCCTCGTCGCCACCGGCTTCGTGCCCGATGCCCAGGCCAGCGCCAGCACCTACAGCCTGGTGGGCATGGGCGCCGTGACGGGGGCCGTGCTGGGCGCGCCGATCTCCACCATCCTCATCATTTTCGAGCTAACGGGCGACTATGCCACCACCATCGCCGTGATGGTGGCGGTCGCCGTCTCCTCGCTGACCAGCCGCCAGCTCGGCATGCCATCCTTCTTCATCGGCCAGCTCACGGCCCGCGGCGTCGACCTGCAGCGCGCCGACGAGCGCGCCGCGACCCGCGCCGTGCCGATCTCGTCCATCATGAGCGACGCCTTCGCCACGGTGACCACGGACACCGCGGGCGACGCCATTTGCGACCTGGCGGGCAGCGGCGGCAAGGAGGACCTGTTCGTCACCGACGAGGAAGGCAGGCTGAAAGGCATGCTGCCCCATGCCACGCTGCGCTCGCTGCTTTTCGACCCGGCGGCGGACCGCGACGCCACGGCGGCAGAGCTCTGCGACGACCACATCGAAAGCCTCACCCCCAAAGACACCCTCAACCACGCCCTCGACCTCTTCGAGACCACCGACCACCGCCTGCTCCCCGTCGTCGACGGCCGCGCCGCCGGCAAGCTGATCGGCGTGGTGCAGAGAGAAGCGGCGCTGAGGGCGTATACCCGCGCGCTGCTAAGGCAGCGGGCGTGGGAGCACGGGGAGAGCTGATTAGGCGACGGCGGCTCAGCGATCAGCGCAGTCGCCTATTCCCCGGTTATGGGCTAGCGCGGAGGCGCGAAGAGGCCCAGTCTCTCGAGCCGTACCGAGATTCCCCCACAAAGAGCGGCGTCTCCTCCGCGTCTCCGCGTCTCCGCGTGCCAATGACAAGTCGGCGTTGTCGTATGGCAGAAGGGTTCGATTGCTGCGCCAACCACAGGGCATGGCGCTTTCTGCTAATCTTCCAGTCCTGATGGAGCACAGCACGACCAACCCACCCCCCGACCGCATAGTCGGCTCCCTGCTTGGTCTCGCCATTGGTGACGCCTTCGGTGCGCCGTATGAGGGCGGGCCGCTGGAGCGGGGGGGGTGTGGGCGCTCATCGGCAGGCGAGGAGGCAAACAGCGCTGGTCGGACGATACCCGGATGACCATCGACGTGGTGCAGTCCCTGCTCGAGGCCGGTCGTGTCGACCAGGACGACCTGGCGCAGCGCTTCGCCAGCTCCTATCGCTGGTCGCGGGGCTATGGCCCGGGGGCGGCGAAACTCCTGCGACGCATCCGCCGCGGCCAGGACTGGCAATCGGCCAACCGCTCGGTCTTTCCTGACGGCTCGCTCGGAAATGGTGGCGCCATGCGGGCACCGGCCATGGGGCTGTTCTTCTTCGCCGCCGGCGAGGAGGCGGTCATCGCGGCGGCACGGGCCTCGGCGGAAATCACCCATGCTCATCCGCAGGGCTGCGAAGGCGCAGTGGTGATTGCTCTGGCAACCGTATTCGCGCTTCGCGACGTGCCGTCCGGCGAGATCATCAAGCGACTTTGCCAGACCGCCCAGCATGCCGACTTCGTGAACAAGCTTCAGCGCGCGCGCACTTGGCTTGAGGTCGATGAGGCCGTTTCTCCACGCACGGTCGCCACGGTGCTTGGGAATGGCGTAACCGCAGTCGACTCCTGCATCACGGCCCTCTTCGTGGCGCTTCGCTTTCGCGAACGGCCATTCGACGACCTGCTGGCCTTCGTCATCGCGATGCGGGGCGATGTCGATACCATCGCGGCCATGGCCGGCGCCATCTGGGGTGCCGCCCGCGGCCTGAACGCCCTGCCGCCGGCCCGCCCGGCGCAGCTCGAGCAATGCGATCGCCTGCTGGCGCTGGCACAGTCGCTGGCGGATCGCGTGAGGGCGCCCGAGTCTCACGGTTGCGCTGCGCCGCACAGTTGCTAGAATGATCGTTCTGGGAGCGGAATGATGTGGTGGGGGCCATAAGGCATCGCCGTCCCGTGTGAGCAACGAGACTTGGAGGGAACGACGATGAAATCGCTACGATTTGGTACGGCCGTTCTTGCGGCCTTGGCTTTTTGTTACACCGGCAGCGCCATGGCTGCGAACTGCAGCGGCCATTGGACCAACGTGAACCAGTCGACCGAGAGCATCGACCTCGGCGACGGCCATACGCTGGTGGTCTTCTCGGCCACCGGCAGCGTCACCAGCGACAATTCGCCCTACAACGCCATCGGCATGTGCGGCGGCTATTTCCTCACCACGCCCGCCGGCGAGACCTTCGTGCGCTATGCCTGCACGCGCAAGGACGCCAATGGCGACAGCTACAGCGACCACGGCGGCATGGATCCGGGCGACGAAAGGGGCCACTGGATGCAGACCGGCGGCACCGGTGTGTTCGCGGGCAAGAACAACTCCGGCACCTGGATCGGCGTGCTTTCGGATGGCGGTGTCGATTCGGGCACGTTCGAAGGCAACTGCGAGTAGCGGCTGCCTCGCTAAGTAACGATCGCGGCTTGTCCCTGTAGCAACCCGGTCAGTGGGCAAGCCCTGGGGCGCACCCCGGCAGGAGCGCGTTCGATGCGCTGTCGGGGTGTTCTCCGTCTTTGCCTGTCGCGCCCTTTCTGTATACTCGGCGCGCATCATGTCGGACCCTTTCGATCTCAGCGATGTGGCGCCTGCACCGCCTTTGGTGCCGCCTCCCGCACCGGCCTATCTCGACAGCCTCAACGACGCGCAGCGTGCCGCCGTCGAGGCAACAGACGGGCCTGTGCTGGTGCTGGCCGGTGCCGGCACCGGCAAGACGCGGGTGCTGACCACGCGCCTCGCGCATATCCTCAGATCCGGCCTCGCCCATCCCGGCGAGACGCTCACCGTCACCTTCACCAACAAGGCGGCGCGCGAGATGAAGGACCGCGTCGAGGGCCTGCTCGGGCGCTCGGTCGAGGGCTGGCACCTCGGCACCTTCCACGCCATGGCCGCACGCATGCTGCGCCGCCATGCTGAGCTGGTGGGGCTCGAATCGAGCTTCACCATCATCGATACCGACGACCAGCTGCGCCTCATCAAGCAGGTGCTGGCAGCCAACGATCTCGACGACAAGAAATGGCCGGCGCGGTCGCTTGCCGCCATCATCGGCCGCTGGAAGGACCGCGGCCTGGTGCCGGATGCGGTCTCCGGCGATGAGGCCGGCGAGTTCGCCAACGGCCGCGCGGTGGAGCTCTACCGCCAGTACCAGACGCGCCTCGCCGAGCTCAACGCCGCCGACTTCGGCGATCTGCTGCTGCACAATCTGACCATGTTCGCAAAGGACGCGACCGTGCTCGCCGATTACCAGCGGCGTTTCCGCTACATTCTGGTGGACGAGTACCAGGACACCAACGTGGCGCAATATCTCTGGCTCAGGCTGCTGGCCCAGGGCCACCGCAACATCTGCTGCGTCGGCGACGACGACCAGTCGATTTACGCCTGGCGCGGCGCCGAGGTGGGCAACATCCTGCGCTTCGAGGAGGACTTCCCCGGCGCCCGTGTGGTGCGCCTGGAAAGCAATTACCGTTCCACCGGGCATATCCTTGGTGCCGCCTCTGGCCTGATCGCACACAATGAAGGACGCTTGGGCAAGACCCTGCACCCGGCGGGCAACGAGCTTGGCGACAAGGTTCGCGTGCTCGGCATCTGGGACGGCGATGAGGAAGCGCGCACGGTCTCGGAAGCCATCGAGGCCTTGCAGCGCGATGGCGAGCCCTTGCGCGAAATGGCGATCCTGGTGCGTGCAGGCTTCCAGACCCGCGCCTTCGAGGAGCGCTTCCTGCAGATCGGCCTGCCCTATCGCGTCATCGGCGGCCTGCGCTTCTACGAGCGGCTGGAGATTCGCGATGCCATCGCCTATTTGCGCGCCCTGGCCCAGCCGGCAGACGACCTCGCTTTCGAGCGCATCGTCAACAAGCCCAAGCGCGGCATCGGCGATGCGTCCCTGCGCACGGTCAACCTGCACGCCCGCGCCCGCACCATCCCGTTGCAGGCGGCGGCGCGGGAATTGATCGAGACCGACGAGCTGCGCGGACGTGCGCGCGGCGCCCTTGCCACCCTGCTCGACAATTTGGAGCGCTGGCGGGGCTTGCGCAGCACCATGGCCTTGCGCGAGCTGGCCGGCATGGTAATCGACGAATCGGGCTATAGCGGCATGTGGCAGAAGGACCGCTCGGCCGATGCGCCGGGGCGTCTGGAAAACCTCAAGGAGCTGGTCAGCGCACTCGACGAGTTCGACAGCCTGGAAAGCTTTCTCGAACATGTCAGCCTGGTCATGGAGAACGCGGAATCGACCACGGACGACATGGTCAACCTGATGACCCTGCACGGCGCCAAGGGGCTCGAATTCGACACGGTGTTCCTGCCCGGCTGGGAAGAAGAGCTGTTCCCCAACCGCCGCTCCCTCGACGAAAGCGGGGTGAAGGCGCTGGAGGAGGAACGCCGCCTGGCCTATGTCGGCCTGACACGCGCGCGCCGTCGCGCCACCGTGCTCTATGCCACCAACCGCCTGGTCTTTGGCAGATGGGACACCATGGCACCGTCGCGCTTCGTGGCAGAGCTGCCTGAGGACCACATCCAGCGCGAAAGCGTCTCCTCCGCCTATTACGCAGGGTTCGGCGATGCGGATGCCTCCGACGCCAGCGCCTTTGACCGCCCGAGTTTCGGCGGACGCACCAGTAACTGGCAGCGCCATGCGAATCATGCGCCCGCGCCTGCTATCGAAACGCAGGACCACGCACCGGACACCTTCGCCAAGGGCGGGCGCGTCTTCCACCAGAAGTTCGGCTATGGCCGGATCTTGGCCATCGACGGCAACAAGCTCGAGATCGCCTTCGACAAGGCCGGCACCAAGAAGGTGATGGACAGCTTCGTCAACCCGGCCTGATCGCAGCGCGATAGGCGGCTGGGGACTGACCGAATTGGGCGCGGAAGGCACGGCTGAAATAGCTGCGGCCTGAGAACCCCACCGCGGCGCCCACGGATTTCACCGGGGTGTCGGTGGCGCTGAGCAGCGAGGCGGCGCGGCGCAGGCGGAGCTCCTTGAGGAAATCGATGGGCCCGCGATCGAAGGCGCGGGCGAAATGCTCGGCGAAGGCGGAGCGGCTCATGCCCGCGCGCTCCGCCAAGCTCTCGACGCTGTGCGGCGCCTCGGGCCGGTCGAGCATAGCCTGCAAGGCGCGGCCCAGGCGTTCGTCTTCCAACGCCGTCAGCCACGGCACCTCGCATTCGCCGCTTTCGCAATAGCGCCTGAGCACTGCTACGAGGCATTGCTGCATCAGGGCGCGGGACGATGTCTCCGCCCCGGGCCGCGCCTGGGACAGTTCCTCCAACAGTGCCTCGAAGGCGCGGGAGAACACCGCGTCGCCCGCGCCGCCGACAACGATGGGGCCGTCGAGATAGTCGAACAGGCCGCGGCCCGAAAGGTATGTGGCGTGCAATGCCCCACAGGCCATCACCAGCCCCTCGCCCCGGGCCGACTGGGCCAAGCGCGCCGGCACGATCGCGGCTTCGCTGGCCTGCAAGGCGAGCCTATGTTCGGGCCCTGCGTCCAGCCTGGCCGTGCCCTGCAGCACATAGTGAATGGTGGGATGGTCGTGGCGGCCGAGGTCCAGGCACTCACCTTCCTGCGCCCGGGTGACCGAGAATGCCTCGACGCTCACCGCAAGGCCATCCAACAAACGCTGCAACAGCATTTCGCCCTCCACGCCTGGACGATTGGGCACACAGCCGCGACCACCCGGCACGCCCATTTCGCCACACTGATTGGCAATCATCATCCCAAGCAACCGACAGAGGGAGAAGATGCGATGCGAGCCCTACACAGCCTTTTGAACGCGGCGGTTATGGCGAGCCTGATCGCCGTCGGGCCTACCCTGGCCGATCCTTACGCCGATCCGGCCGAGCCGGCCCTGCCGCAAACCACCATGGCCGTGGATCTCTCCAACACGGCGCTGGTGATCACCGATCCGCAGATCGACTTTCTCAGCCCCGATGGCGTGACCTGGGGCGTGGTCGGCCCTTCGGTCGAGGCCAACAACACGGTGCCAAACATCGAGCGCCTGCTTGCCGCGGCCAAAGCGGCCGGCATGACCGTCGCCGTTTCGCCTCACTACTACTATCCGTCCGATCACGGCTGGAAATTCGGTGGACCGCTCGAGAAGCTGATGCACGCCATCGGTATGTTCGACCGTGCCAGCCCCATGCACGTGCACGGCTTTGAGGGCTCCGGCGCCGACTTCATGCCGCAATACAAGAGCTATATCGAGGACGGCGAGACCATCATCACCTCGCCGCACAAGGTCTATGGGCCGGAAGCCAACGACTTGTCCCTGCAATTGCGCAAGGCCGGCATCGACCGCGTGATCCTCGCCGGCATGTCCGCCAATCTCTGCGTCCAGGCCCATCTGCACGAGCTGCTGGAGCAGGGCTTCGAGGTCGCCGTGGTGCGTGACGCCACCGCCGCCGCCCGTTTGCCGGAAGGCGACGGCTACCTCGCCGCCATCATAAACTTCCGCTACATCGCGAACGATTTGTGGACCACCGACGAAGCGGTTTCGCTGATCGCCGGCGCCAGCTAGACCACCCGCTCCACAAAGGCGCCGGTGCCACCCTGCGGGCGTCGGCGCCTTTTGCTTTTCCTCAACGTCCGCTTCGCGTAAGTCTGGGGCATGCTTTGGCAAATCACTCTCAGCGTACCGCGCGATACCGTCGACGCCTTCGAGGCGGCGCTGGTTCCTTTCGCGGTCTCGCAGACCCTGCGGCCGGGCGCCGATGGCGAAATGCTTCTGGAGGCGATTTGCAGCGGCCCGCCAGAGCCCGACGCGCTGGACCGGTCCCTGAGCATCGCGGCAGCGGCGGGCGGTATAGAGGCGCCATTGCCCCATGTCGCCCCCTTGCCGCAGCAGGACTGGGTGGCGCTGGGGCTGGCCGGATTGGAGCCTGTGCATGCGGGACGCTTCATGGTGCGCGGCACGCACCATCCGCCCAAGCCCGGTACGCTCGATCTCATGGTCGAGGCCGGTCAGGCCTTCGGCACCGGGCATCATGCGAGCACGGCGGGTTGTCTGGAGATGCTGGCGGCCCTGGCCAAGGGGCGGCGCTTTCGGCGCCCACTCGACATGGGGTGCGGCAGCGGCGTGCTGACCATGGCCATGGCCCGGCTCTGGCATTGCCCGGTGCTCGGTGTCGATATCGATCCGCTGGCAGCGGCCACGGCACGGGAGAACGCGCGGCTCAATCGGCTCAGCCCGCATCTGCGTTTCGTTGCCGGAAATGGCTACGGCGCCCCCGCAGTAGGAGCGGGAGCGCCGTTCGACATTGTCGCCGCCAATATTCTGGCACGGCCGCTGGCGAAGATGGCACCTGCCCTCTCGCGCGCTCTGGCACCCGGGGGCCTAGCCATTCTTGCCGGTCTCCTAAACAGTCAGGAGACCTATGTGCTCGCCGCACATCGTGCGGCAGGGCTGCTGCCGCGCCGCCGTTGGCGACGGGACGGTTGGTCTGTGCTGGTCCTGCAGAAAGTGCGTTAGCGCACCCAGCGACGGACCCGCGCTGCAACACCGTCGATGACGTCGTTGAACGCCTGGGCGCGAAGGCGACGGCCCCGCGCCATCAGCGCCTGGACCTCATTTGCCGTCAGCCCATCCGGGCCCCTGTCGGGTCGGCGGGCAGCCAGCTCGCGAACTGAATGGAACATTCTTGAACCTCCTAGGTTGGCTGCCCCGGTCGGCTGTGTCGCGACAATCGCGGCATGTCGCCGGAGACGAGCGTGGTTGGTTTGGTTTCGATGCAAGACATATAAGTCAGTCACACTGACATTTCAATCGGTCGTTTGAACACATTACCGTGATGCTGCCATGCGACCTCTGCAACGCTTGACGTTTCCCGCTCCGTCCCTGTACGCCGCAGAGTAAGAAACGCCAAGATCGGTGGAGAGGGATGACAGAGAGCAACAGCGCACGCCTTACCCTGCTGCGCGAGGAGCTGGCGCGGCGCGGCCTTGACGGCTTCGTGGTGCCCCGTGCCGACGAACACCAGGGGGAATACGTGCCGCCTTGCGCCGAGCGCCTGGCCTGGGTGACAGGTTTCACGGGCTCTGCCGGCACCGCCGTGGTGCTGGCGGAGCGCGCTGCGCTATTCGTTGACGGGCGCTACACGCTGCAGGGCGCGGCCGAGACCGAGGGCAGCGGCATCGACGTCGTTCACGTCACCGACAAGGAATTCGACGACTGGCTTGCGGATGCCTTGGGCCCGGACATGCGCCTTGGCTACGATGCGCGCCTGCATACGGGCGACGGGCGAAAGCGCTTGAACAAAGTGTGCGAGCGCGCGGGCGCCAGCCTCGTCGCGAGCGACGGCAATCCGGTCGACGCCATCTGGCAGGACCGCCCTGAGCCGCCGCTCGCCCCCGTGGTCGCCCACGACCTGGCCTTCGCCGGCGAATCCTCCGCCGACAAGCGCAGCGCCATCGGCCAGGCCCTGGCGAAGGAGAATTGCGACGCCACGGTCATCACGCTTCCCGATTCCCTCGCCTGGCTGCTCAACCTGCGTGGCGGCGACGTGCCGCACACGCCGCTGCCGCTAGGCTTTGCCGTGCTCACGCAGGATGGCGACGTGGCGCTGTTCATGGACCCGCGCAAGGTTTCGGACGGGCTCGAGCGGCATCTCGGCAACGGCGTTGCGGTGCAACCGCCGCAAGCGTTCGGCGATGCCCTGCGGGCGCTCGGCGAGGCGGGCAAGACCGTGCGCGCCGACCCTGCCACGGCGTCCGCCTGGATCCTTGACGAGCTGGCCGCAGCCGGCGCCGAGATCAGCGAAGGCCCGGACCTCTGCATTCGCCCCAAGGCCACGAAGAACGAAACCGAGCTTGCCGGCACACGCAGCGCGCACCGGCGCGACGGCGTCGCGGTCGCCCGCTTCCTGCATTGGCTGAGCCGCGAGGCGTCCAGCGGCTGCCTCAGCGAGATCGCAGCCGCCGACCATCTCGAGGCCCTGCGCCGCGAGGGCGAGCATTTCCGCGATCTCAGTTTTCCCACCATCTCGGGCTCGGGCGCCAACGGCGCCATCGTGCATTACCGGGTGACACCCGAGAGCGACCGCACCCTGGAAGCCGGCGCGCTCTATCTGGTGGATTCCGGCGCGCAGTATCTCGACGGCACCACCGACATCACGCGCACCATCGCCATCGGCACCCCCAGCGAGGAGATGCGCGACCGCTTCACCCGCGTGCTCAAGGGCCACATTGCGATAGCCACCGCGCGCTTTCCCGTCGGCACCCGCGGCAGCCAGCTCGACACCCTTGCGCGGCACGCCCTGTGGCAGGCCGGTCTCGATTACGACCACGGCACGGGCCACGGCGTCGGCAGCTATCTCAGCGTCCACGAAGGCCCGCAGCGCATCTCCAAGCGCGGCGGCGACGCGGTGCTGGCGCCGGGTATGATCATTTCCAACGAGCCCGGCTACTACAAGGCCGGCGCCTACGGCATCCGCATCGAGAACCTGCTCGCCGTCACCGCCGTCGAGGCGCCTGAGGGAGCCGAGCGCGAGCTACTGGGTTTCGAGACCCTGACCCGCGCGCCCATCGACCGTACGCTGATCGACGTGGCACTGCTCGACGCCGACGAGATTGCTTGGCTCGACAGCTATCACGCCGAAGTGCGCGAGATGCTGACACCCCTGCTCGATCCCGACTGCGCCAGCTGGCTGGCCGACGCTACGGCGCCACTTCGCTAGTCTCCGGCTTGCGGAAGGCGGCGACCGCTTTCAGGACCAGCGTCAGCAAGGGCGGCAGGAAAACGATGGTAACGAAGGTCGCAAAGAGCAGGCCGAAGAGTACGATGGCACCGACGCCGCGATAGAGCTCGATGCCCGCTCCCGGAATCACCACCAGCGGCAGGATGCCGAACACCGTGGTGACGGTGGACATCATCATCGGCCGCAGGCGCACGGCGAGCGCCTCGCGTACCGCCTGCTCCGGTGCCATGCCGTCGTCGCGGATATTGTGGAGGGTCTGATCCACCATCAGGATCGGATTGTTGACCACGGTGCCGAGCAGAATCACGAAGCCCAGCATGGTGATCATATCGAACGGCTGGTGCACGAACGCGATGCCCCAATCCGCGAACAGCGCGCCGGACTGGTTGAGCAGCCACAGCCCGGCGATTCCCCCGGCAACGCCAAGCGGTACTGAGGTCAGGATGACAAAGGGGAAACCCCAGTGGCTGAAGATCGCCACCAATAAGAGGTAGCAGAGGACAAGCGCGACGGCGAAATTGCCGAACAGGGCGTTGCGCGTGGTCTCCAGCTGATCGCTGGCGCCCGAGATATCGAGACCCACGCCCGGCGGTATCTCGCCGCTGCGCCGCAAGTGGCCCACCACGTCCTCGCGCACGATGTCGACGGCGGTCTCCAGCGCAACGGTGCGCGGCGGAATGATGTTGAGCGTCACCGTCCGCCTGCCGTCGAGCCGGCGCAGGGTGTCGGTGTCGACGCGCTCGACCAGCTCGCTCACCGCACTCAGCGGCACGATACCTTCCTGGGGCGTATAGAGGGGCAAGGAGGGCAGTTCCGTCAGCGTTCCGGCCTCGCCGCCGACCCCGTAGACGAAAATGTCCACGCGCTCGCCGTCGAGCAGCATCTCGCCAACATAGGCGCCGTCGGTGAGCGCGGCGACGGAGAAGCCCAGATCCGCGGCGCTGACGCCGAGTTCGGCGGCACGCGTCCAGTCCGGTCGCAGCTCGATCAGGGGCTGGGCGAGCACCAGCGATGGCGGGTCGGAGCCGATCTCCGGATCTTCCAGCACCTCGCCGGCACGCCGATAGGCGGCGCTGGCAACGCCGTAGATCTCCTCCAGGCTGCTGCCGGCAATATTGAGATTGACGCTGCGCGAGCCGCCGTCATTGCTGGAGATGATGGAGCCCCGCGACGAGAACCCGCGCATGCCCGGATAGGACCGGAAGCGCGCGTTGAGAACCTTCATGAGATCGTCGATCTGCGACGGGTCGATGGTCTCGGCAATCATCAGCACCCTTTTGGGGTTGACGAAGGTGACGATCCAGGCCATCGCCGGTACGTCCGCCTCGCCGCGCGCAAACAGCGCGGGATCGCTTCCCACATGAGGCACCAGACCCTCATGCAGCTCCTTGGTGATCGCCGACATCTCGGCCAGATTGTAGCCGGCCGGTGCGATCATCACCGAGAACGTCTTCGCCTCCTCCCCTTCGGGAAGATATTCCGCTGGCGGCGTCAGCGCGACGATGGCAGCCGCCGCACCGACCAGAATGCCTGCTGCGGCAAGCGTTGCGCGCACCGGACCGCGCACCAGCCAGCCAATGAAACCGACCACAACCACCCGGAAGCCGATGCCGAGCCAGTCGAGCGGATCGCGACGCTCGCGCGAAAGGGTTACCCGCGCCGCTGCCGACGGCACCACGGTTATCGCCACCAGCATGGAGGCGGCGATCGAGGCCGATATGGCGATGGCGATATCGGAGAAGAGCTGACCCGCCTCCTGCTTGATGAACAGGATCGGCGCAAAGACGAGGATGGTGGTAAGCGTCGAGGCGAGCACCGCCGGCCACACCCGGCGCACACCGGCGAGCGACGCCGCCACCCGGTCGAGCCCCTGGCGACGAAAGCGCTCGATACTTTCGAGCACGACGATGGAGTTGTCGAGCGTCATGCCGATGGCGAAGGCGACGCCCGCGAGCGAGATCACGTTGATCGTGCGCCCGGCCGCGAAAAGGCCGAGAAAGGCGGCGATGGTGCAAACGGGAATGCCGATCACACCGACCATTGTGGCGGGAACCGAGCGCAGGAACAGGAACATCACCAGGGTCGCCAGCACGCTGCCGATGGCGAGATTGCGCCAGACATTGTTGACCGAGGCGCGCACGTATCGGACATCGTCCGAGATCGGCCGCATGACCACACGCGCAGGCGCAAGGACGTCGCGATTGAGCTCATCGACAAGCGGCATCATCGCATCCTTGATGGCGATGACGTTGGAGCCGACCTCCTTGCGCACGAAAAGATTGATGGTCGGCAGGCCGTCCACAAAGGCCTCGCGGCGAAGCTCGAAATGCTCAAGCGAGACGCTGGCGATATCCCCGAGGCGGAGGATGGAATCGCCGCGCCGCGAGACGATCACACTTTCCAGGTCCTCGACCTGCTCGAAGCGGCCGACGGTGCGCAGCAGATAGCGCCGCTTGCCGGAATCGATATCGCCCGCGGAAACATCGTGGTTGCGCGCGCGCAGGGTGCGGCGCAGATCGGCGAGCGTGATGCCCGCTGCCGCCAGCGCGTTGGGATCGACGTGGATCTGCACTTGCCGCTCGGCGCCGCCTACCACGCGCACCTCGGAGACGCCCGGCACCCGCTCCATGCGCGGGCGCACATGGTCCTCGATGAAGTCGCGCATGCGCACCATGTCGAGAGTGACCGGATAGTCCGGCATCGGCTGGATGCGGAAGAACATGAAAGCGTTGGATGAGAACGAGGTGGCATAGAGCCGCGGCTCGTCTACGTTCTCCGGGTACGACGGAACCTGGGAGAGGGCGTTGTTGACCCGGATCAGGGCCTGGTCGATGTCGCTGCCGAAGGGGAACTCCAACTCGATCACCGCCTCGCCCATGCTCGCGGTGGCAATGATGCGGTGCAGGCCGGAGAGGGTACGGAGATAATCCTCCTGCTGGATGATGATCTCCTTTTCCACATCCTGAGGCGTGGCACCGGGCCAGGAGGTGCGCACGGTGATGGTGCGAACCTCCAGGTCGGGAATCATCTGCACCGGCAGGCTGAGGGCGCAAAGGATGCCGAGCACGCACAATGTCAGCACTATCACCGCAACCTGGGTGCCATGCCTGATCGCGCCCGCGAACATTTCAGTTCGCTCCTCCCTCGGCAATCTGCTCTACCGCCCGCACCGCCGCGCCCTCGGCCAAGGTCTCGTTGCCGCGCACCACCACCGGCAGGGTGCCATCGAGGCCGGCGGTCACCATCACGGCATCACCCAGGGCACGGCCGAGCGTCACCTGACGCTCGTGGGCGCGTTCGCCCTCGACCACCCAGACACTAGTGCTGCCGTCCGGATAGCGGATCACCGCATCGCGCGGTACCGCCACCACCGCCGCGCCCTGGCCGACGGTGAAACTGGCCTCGGCCGACATGCCGGCGATGATCTCGTTCGAGGGATCGTCGAGCAGCAGGCGCACCAGGAAGGTGCGCGCGTCGGGGTCGCTTGCCGGCACCACCGCAACGACCCGCGCCGCGAAACGCTGCTCGGGCAGGGCGTCCAGGCGCACGGTCGCTGCCGTCAGCTGGCGGATGGTCTGATAATGGGCCTGGGGCGCGCGGAGGTCGAGCCGCAGCCGATCGGTGGCCAGCAGTTCCAGCACCGGCCGGCCGGTCTCGGCCCACTCGCCGACCTCGGTCAGTTTTTCCACCACCACGCCATCGAACGGTGCCAGCACCGCGTGGCGGGCGACAAGCTCGGTCTGATATTGCAGCTCGGCCTGCAGGCGCGAGACCACCGCCCCGCTTGCCTGCACCGCGGTGATGCGCGACTGCAGGGTCGATTGGGCGATGTTCTGGCCGAGCCGCTCCGCCTCCTCGCGCAGGCGCAGGGCGTCGGCATGCTGGGTCCGGGCCTCGGCAAGGCGCGCCCGCGATTCCGCCAGCCTCAGTTCGGCAAGCGTGGTGTCGAGCATGACCAGCACGTCGCCTTCCTGCGCCACATGTCCTTCCTCGGCATTGGCGGTGACGACCAGCCCGTCCACGCGCGGCGAAAGTGCTGCGAAACGCGCCGGCGTGATCGTGCCGATCAGCCGTAATGGCGCCGCGCCTTCGCTACGCTCCGGCATGGCCACTACCACCGGCGCCCCTTCCTGGGCGCGGGCAGGCTCGGCGACCGCCAAGGACAGCAACGCCCAGGCGGCCACCGCCGCTGCTTTCTTCGCCCCAGGCAAGAGTGCGCAGCTGGAGCCTGTCGCGCTAATGCTCATTAACCGTTTGCTTTACAAGCATTTTTGGACACCTCTCAGAGGCACTGTCCAACACTTCCGGTTGCCGGTCAAGCGCGTTCGGAGGCGTCTGCATTATGCGCCGAGCAGCATGCCCAATGGAAAATCTCTCGGCGCCTCGATGCCCTCGACCCTGCGTTCGGGATCGACAATCACGTGAACGGCCCTGCCTTCGTCCACGACCAGATAGCCGAGGTCGACCAGTTCCGAGAACCAGCTCTCGGGAGACCGTTCGCTATTCAGGCATCGGCCGAGTTCAGCCATCCGGCGCTCGACAGAAGACGGCCGGTCGAAGGCGTGAAGAACCTGCTCCGCCGCCGGCGCAAGAATGTATTCGCTTTCGACAGCGCAATCGCGTGTGTCGCAAATCATCTTGAGTGGCCCCAACCGAACCAGGCTCAAACGGGCCGGTGCGCCGTCGTAGGCGCGCTGGCGCCATGACCGAATCTCATGCTCCGCCGCATCGAGATAACCGTCCGGAAATGGACCGAGCGCCCGGGTTCCCTCAAAAAAAGTGACCATGTTCTCGATGGTCTCAGGCGGCAGATCGTAAATTTCGCGATAGCCCGGCAACGGCGCAATGGCCGAATATCCGAATTGCCGAGGGTCGTTGTGATACGGGCTGAACCGGTCGATCCGAAGCTGCCGCAGCCCGGACGGCGGTTCGAAGTGCTGCAACTTGGGAAACATGGCCGCCATCTTGGCGTAGTGCTCGGGCGTCTCCTGCGGGAAACCTGCCAGCATGGTCCAATAGACCCGCATGCCGATTTCGCGTGCCGTTCGAAGCAGCAGGATATTCTGCAGCGCCCGCACTCCCTTGGACATAAGCCTGAGAAGGTCGTCATCGAGGCTTTCGATACCGGGCTGCACGGACATGACGCCGGCCGCCGCTATGGTGCGCAATTGCTCGACCGTCAGGTTGGATTTGATCTCGTAGAGGAAGCCGGTCTTGGACAGCTCCTCGGGCCAGCGCGCAAAGATGCTGTCGATGTGACGCATGTCCATGATGCTGTCGCTGGCGCAGAAGCGCGGCACGTTCCAAGCCTCACGCAAGAGGCGGACCTCCTTGATGACCCGCTCAGGCGACTTCGCTCGGAAGCCCATGTTTTCGCCGTTCAGGCCGCAGAAAACACAATGGTGTTTCGCCCTCCACCAACACCCGCGGCTGCTTTCGAACGGCAGGGACGGCACGATCCGGTCTTTGAACCCGGTGCGGTCGAGCTGCGAGAAATAGTCGTCGAAGGCAGGGACGGGCAGAGCATCCACGTCGGTGACGGGCTCGCAATCGATATACCTTCCGCCGCCGGCTTCGCCATTGGCCAAGCCCTCGACAAACGCGGGAAAGTGCTCGTCCGCTTCGCCCGAGAATACGAAATCTATCTGCGGAAAAGCCGACAACAGTGCGTGTCCCATCGGACCAAAACAATTCGCCCCGCCGAAACTTATGACGAGCTCGGGCCGCTCGAGCTTGAGCCGGCTCGCAATCGATAGTGAAGCACAATTTTGCTGAAAGCTCGTGGTGAAACCGACATGGTCGGGCGCCGCCTGCAGGATCGCTTGCGCCGACAGCTCGACGAAATCGCCCGCACGACGCTTTGCCGCCATCATTCGTTCGGCGAATGCGCCCTTGACACAGGACTTGACCCACGCCCAACCACGGTCCTGCGGCAGAGACTTGTCGCGCCCGTTGACCAAATGCGAGAAAATCCATTCGCCGAGAGGTTGGTGGCCGCTTTGGCAGAAGGCTTGGCCGAAGTCCGGATCCTCGAAATCGGCATAGTCGAGATTGAGATATCTGACAGTGCAGTCGATACCCCGTTCGCGGAGTGCCGCCTGCAAAAGGCTGACGCCCAATGCCGGGCGAGGCAACGACAAGTACGGCGCCGCGACCAGTACGACCTTCGTCATAAGCGGCGCCGCTGCCGCAACTGGCCGATAGGGATCATTCTGGCGCCATGGGCCGACTCCCTTTAGCCGCTTCTGGCAGAACCCTGCCGCATTCGCGACCGGCCTATCTTCGGCCTAGCCGCCGGTGGCGATCCTCAGCCGGCCCAGGAAGCCGGCGATGCGTTCGGCGTTGACGCCGACATCGGAGCGGCCGACGCGGCTCGCGGAGCGCATGTCGACTTTCGTGCCCGTGCCAGCGGCGGCAATACGCAGCACCACATCGTCGCGGAACTTGAAATAGGGCGTCTTCGCCGTGGCCTCGATGCGTCCTTCCTCGGGCACGCTTGCCACCAGTTCCCAACCTTCGCTCTCGATCAGCGCCAAGGCCTTGTCGAACACGACGGCCTGGGCCTCGCTCGTCTCGACGGGCGAAAGATTCGGATAGCCGGGCCGGGCCTGCGCCGCCTGCTGCTGCAGTGCCACGTCGGCGGAATATTCGAGACCGTTGAGCTTATCCAGGGTGACCTGGGCAAAGGCTTCGCGGGCGCCCACCACATCGACGAAATCCGGCGGGTTCGCGGTGTCGGTGGTGATGTCGTGGATGAAGGGGTTGGTCTGCACCTTCAGATAGAGCTCGGCGATCTTTCCACCGCCACCAAAGCCGAGCACGATGGCAATGAGCGCCGCCGCAAAGCCGCGCTTCGCCGCCCCCGGCAGGGTCGCGCCCAGACCTATCAGGCCAAAAACGCCCGCCGCAAGGCCGGCATAGGCGGCATATTGGATAATCGTGCCGAGAGCGAACTTGTAGTCCCAGTGCAGCTCCGGCGGCACGAAGGGAAATTCGCCCTGTCCTGCGCGATAGCCGACGGCCGCGACGAACAAGGCGCCGGCCGAGACGATACCAAGCAGCGCACCGAGTGCCGCAAATTTCGAATACCGCTTTTCCGCCAAGGTCCCGGTATCAGCCATTGTTCCCCCTCCAAAGCCTATTGGTCACGGTTGTTACCGCGCCGGCGCATGTTTCCACCCAAATCCCGACAAATCAACCATGTGCTCATATGGTGACGGCTGTCACGTTTGGCGAATGCCAAGTTGTGCGCGCCGTCACTTAGGCGATCCGGCCTTTGGAACATGCTCCGTCCTGGCCCCGGGATAACCCCGGTTCAGCCGGAAACAGCGGAGATAGACAATGACTGATCGTCAGGAAACCGCCCGTCGCGCCGATGCCCTGCGCTCCCAGCTCGATGACGTGGTCGACCAGTTCCACAAAGGCGTATCCGTCGACCCGTCGGAGTACCAGCGCATCCTCAATTCGCTCTGCAAGACCTTGTTGCAGCTCGAATATGCGGATGCCGCGTGAGTCAGAGCGCGTCCGTGAGCTCGCGCCACTCGGCTTCGCTGAGCACCTTGAGGCCCAGCTCCCGTGTCTTCTTGAGCTTCGAGCCCGCCTCCGCGCCGGCCACCAGGTAATCCGTCTTGCCTGACACGGAGCCAGCCACCTTGGCGCCTAGGACCTGCGCTCGCGCCTTGGCCTCGGCCCGGCTCATGGTCTCGAGCTTGCCCGTGAAGACCACCGTCTTGCCCGCCACCGGCGATTCCGAGGCTTCGACGACGAAATCCTCCACCGTGACGACCCGGGCCAGCGCATCCACCGCATCCCGGTTGTGGGGCTCGGCAAAGAAATCGACGATATCCGCCGCCACCTTGGGTCCGATGCCGTCGATCGCGACCAGACTGCGATAGGCCTCGCTCTCCTCATCCCCGGCCTCTTCCACCGCGCTCAGCAATTCGTCCAGCCTGCCATAGGCCTGCGCCAGCAGCCGCGCATTGGCCTGCCCCACCTGGCGAATGCCGAGCGCGTAGACGAATCGGTCCAAGCCGATATGATTTCTACCTGCAATCGCAGTCAGCAGATTTCGCACAGAAGTCTCGCCCCAGCCCTCGCGCACCGCCAAGTCCTCTGCGCGCACGTCAAGGCCGAACAGATCGGCCGGCTGGCGCACCCATTCCCAGTCCCAGAACGCCTCGATCTGCTTTTCTCCCAGCCCCTCGATATCGAAGGCATCGCGGCTGACGAAATGGCGCAGGCGCTCCACCGCCTGGGCAGGGCAGATCAGCCCGCCGGTACACCGCCGCACCGCTTCGCCCGGCTCGCGTACCGCGCTTGAGTCGCAGACCGGGCATGTCTCGCGCATCGTGAAAGGTTCGGCGTCGGGCGGGCGCTTTTCAGGCACCACCTCGACCACCTGCGGGATGACGTCGCCGGCGCGTTGTATGACCACGGTGTCGCCGACACGGATGTCCTTCTCCGCGATCAGATCTTCGTTGTGCAGGCTGGCGCGGGAGACCACCACGCCGCCGACCGTGACCGGCGCCAAGTTGGCAACCGGCGTCAGGGCGCCGGTGCGCCCGACCTGGATGGTGATGTCGTTGAGACGAGTGGTTGCGCGTTCCGCCGGAAACTTGTGGGCGATGGCCCAGCGCGGGCTGCGGCTGACGGCGCCAAGGCGTTCCTGCCAGTCGAGACGGTCGACCTTGTAGACGACGCCGTCGATGTCGTGGTCGAGATCGGCGCGGCCGTCGACCACCGTCCGGTAATAGGCGAGCATGGCGGCAAGATCGGGGCAGCGCGCGGCGGTTTCGTCGAGGCGAAACCCATAGTCGCGCAAGCGTTCGCGCGCCTGCCACAAGCTATCCCCGATGCTCTCGCTGACTTCGCCCCAGGCATAGGCGGCAAAACGCAAGCGCCGCGCCGCGGTGACGGCGGGATCGATCTGGCGCAGGCTGCCGGCGGCGCTGTTGCGCGGATTGGCATATAGGAGCTGCTCCGCCGCCTCGCGAGCGGCATTGAGCGCGACAAAGTCGGTCTTGGCCATATAGACCTCGCCGCGAACTTCCAGTACCGCCGGGACTTTGCCCGTGAGCATTTCCGGCACGTCGTCGAGGGTGCGCAGATTGTCCGTGACATCCTCGCCCTCGCGCCCGTCGCCCCGGGTCAGTCCGATGGCGAGACGTCCGCCCTCATAACGCAGCGAAGCGGATAGTCCGTCGATCTTGGGCTCGGCAACCGTGACCAGCGTGGCATCGTCTTCGAGATCGAGAAAGCGCACGATGCGGGTGCGAAACTCGGCCACGTCGTCATCGGAGAATGCGTTGGCAAGGGACAGCATCGGCTGCGCGTGGGCGACGCGACGGAAGCCGCCCGCAAGCGGCGCACCTACCCGGCGCGAGGGGCTGTCGTCACGCACCAGTTCGGGAAAGCGCGCCTCGATCGCCTCGTTGCGGCGACGCAGGGCGTCGTATTCCGCGTCGGATATCTCGGGGTCGTCGTGGGCGTAATAGCGTTCGTCGTGATAGGCGATAAGCTTGGCCAGGCGCTCAAGCTCAGCGGCGGCCTCGACTTCGTCCAGCGTGCTCATGCGCCGTCGCCTTCGATCAGGGCATCGGCGGCCGCACGCGCGCTTTCCGTGATCTCGGCCCCGGCCAGCATGCGGGCGATCTCCTCACGGCGCTCGCCCTGAGCCAGCGTCTCCACCCCGGTGGCCGTGCTGCCTTTGCGGGTCTTCTTGGCCACCCGGAAATGGCAATCGGCACGCGCCGCCACCTGCGGCTGATGGGTCACCACAAGCACCTGGCTCGCCGCTGCCACGGTTGCCAGGCGCTTGCCCACCGCATCGGCGACCGCACCGCCGACGCCGCTGTCGATCTCGTCGAAGACCAGGCTCGAGGTTCCCAGGGTGGCGGAAAGGGCGACACAGAGCGCGAGCATGAAGCGCGACAGTTCGCCGCCCGACGCGATATCGCTCAGCGGCGCGGCCGGCTGGCCCGGATTGGTGGCGATACGAAACAGCACCCGCTCCGCCCCGGCCGGGCCCCACCGGTCTTCCTCCAGCGGCTCGAGCGCCGTGGCAAAGCTTGCCTTGCCAAGATGCAGGGCGCCGAGCTCGCCACTCACCGCCTTGTCGAGGCGTCGCGCCGCCTTAGCGCGCCTCTCCCCGAGCGTCTTGGCGGCGGCGACAAAATCGGCACGGGCGGCGGCGACCGCCTCGCGCTGAGAGGCCAGGCTGGCCTCGCCGGCATCGAGCGCCGCAAGCCGTGCCGCCAGCGCATCGCGCGTCTCCGGCAGAGCATCGACTGCGCAGTCATGGCGACGGGCCGCCGCGCGCAGGGAAAACAGCCTCTCTTCCACTTGCTCCAACCGGCCGGGCTCCGCATCGAGCGCGGCAGCGGCCGCATCAAGCTGGGCACCGGCCTCGCCGGCCTCGATACGCGCACGCTCAAGCGCGCCCGCAGCGGCATCGAGCGCGCCGGCAGCGGAGTCCTGCACACGCTCCAATGCACGCTCGGCGGCAGCCAGCGCCTGCTCGACCGTTCGCCCGTTCTCGGACAGTGCCTTAGCTGCCTCGTCGAGTGCCGCGGCAATGCTCTCGGCCGCCATCATGCGGCTCCGCTCGGCGGCCAGCCCCGCCTCCTCGCCCACTTGCGGCGAAAGCTCGTCGAGCACCGCCAGCGCGCCCTCCAAGGCCTCGCGGTCGGCGCGGTCGGCAGCAGCCTCAGCCTCGGCGGCGCGCAACGTCTCGTCAGCCTCGCGCCACTGCGCATGGGCGTCGGCCGTGGATTTGCGCGCCGGTCCGAGGCCGCCGAAGCTGTCGAGCGCCTCGCGGTGACTGGCCGGGTCCATCAGGCCGAGCTTGTCATGCTGCCCATACACCTGGACCAGAAGCCCGCCGAGCTCCGCCAGGGCCGCCACGGTTACCGGCGAGTCGTTGACAAAGGCGCGGCTGCGCCCGTCAGCACCGAGGCTGCGGCGCAGAACCAATTCGTCGCCGGCATCGAGATCGCGCTCGGCGAGCCAGGCACTCGCCGCCGCCGGTGCCTCGAAGACCGCGCTGACGCTGGCCCGATCCGCCCCGGCGCGCACCAACGCCGCGTCGGCACGCCGGCCGAGCGCCAAACCCAGGGCGTCGAGAAGGATCGACTTGCCCGCACCGGTCTCGCCCGTGAGCACGCACAGGCCCGAACCCAGATCGAGGTCCAGGCTTTCGATGAGGACGACATTGCGGATGGATAGGCGCGCCAGCATGCCCTTCTCCGGCCCAGCCCGTGGCGAAACGACTAGAAGATCCGCGCCAACCAGGAACTCTCGTTCAGGCGCGGCTCGAGTTCCTCTTCCTGGAGCATCGCATAGGCCTCGCGATACCACTCGCTGCCCGGGAAGTTGTGGCCCAGCACCGCGGCAGCTGCCTGCGCCTCGCCGACCACGCCGAGCGCGAGATAGCACTCCGCCAGACGCAGCAAAGCCTCCGGCGCGTGGGTCGTGGTCTGATAGTCGCTGATGACGTTGCGGAACCGGTTGATCGCGGCAAGATAGAACTCGAGATCCTGATAGGTGCGCCCGACCTCCATCTCCTTGCCCGCCAGATGGTCGCGAGCGAGAGAGATCTTGAGAGCCGCATCGCGGGCATAGCGCGTGTCCGGATAGCGAAGGACCACATCCTCGAAGGATTCCAGCGCCAGCTCCGTGTTGCGCTGATCCCTGCCGACATCGGAAATCTGCTCGTAGTAGGAGAGGCCGATGAGATAGCGGGCATAGGCCGCGTCCGCACTGCCCGGATGCAGCTCGATAAAGCGCTCGGCCGCAAGCACCGTCTCATCGTAATTGGCGTTCTGGTAATGCGCGAACGCCGCCATGAGCTGCGCCTTCGTGGCCCACACGGAATAGGGATGCTGGCGCTCGACCTCCTCGAATCCGCTGGCAGCCTGGTTGAAGGAGCCCTCGAGCAGCAGGTTCATGGCCTCGTTGTAGAGATCCTCGACCGGGCGCTCGATATAAACTTCCTCGTCATCGCTGCTGCAGCCGGAAACGGCCAAACCCAGCACGCAGACAAGCGCCAGCGTCAGCACGCGGCTGCGCCATCGGAGGGCCGGATAGGCTTGCGAAGGGTTCGTCATTGCTTTCAAGGTGAGCCGATTATACCACCTCCGCCCTGCGCGCCTAGCGCCAAGCCACCGCCGCGGCTCAGTTTTTTTATCCTACACCGGGAGTAGCTTCACCTTGACAATTCGGGTCCCCACGCGCGTAAAATGCGCCAAGCGTCGGCGTCGAGAGGTGTTAGGCGCTGCTAAATCCCTAGGGAGGACATCAATGAAAAACCTGAAGTTTCTTGCTGTGGCCGGCTTGGTCGGCGCAGCAATGACCGTGAGCAGCGCCGCCAGTGCCTGTACAACGGACGACCTCGACGGCTGCATCGGCAAGCCGTGGGTGGACGGTGACGTCATGGAAACCCCGCTCGGCACCAAGTGGTGGCCGAACCCGCTTTGGGGCGAGGGCGACCAGGCCGGCTCGACCAACTGGTACAAGAAGTCGGAAGTCGTGCTCAACGCCATCGCGCAGGTCAAGCAGGGCAAGACCCTCAAGCTTGGTCATGAGTACCACGCGGATATGCCGCTGTTCGGCGCCCGCAAGTTCTCGCTGCGTATTCCCGGTACGCCCACGGGCGGCCCGTTCGGCCCGAACGCGATCGTTTGGAATGACGAGTTCCTGGCCACCGAAATCGGTCAGGTCGGCACCCAGTTCGACGGCCTCGGCCACATCGGCGTGCAGGTCGGCGCTGCCGGCGACAAGAACGAGATGCGTTGGTACAACGGCTTCTCGGCTGCCGAGATGGGCGGTGCCTATGGCTTGAACAAGCTCGGCGTCGAGCACCTGAACCCAATCATCGCTCGTGGCATCCTGATCGACGTTGCCGCCTATCGCGGCGTCGACAGCATGCAGGCTGGCGAAGTCATCACCATGGACGACGTGCGCGGCGCGTTGGCCAAGCAGGGCATGGGCGACTATGTCGGCATGCCTGGCGACGCCATCATCATGCGCAGCGGCTGGGAGATGCATTGGGAAGATCCCGCCACCTTCAACAACGGCTGCCCCGGTATCGGCATGGAAGTTGCCCGCTGGATCGCCGAAGACGTCAAGGCTGGCGTGACCGGTGCCGACACATGGCCCGGCGATGCGGTTCCGAATCCGGATCCGGCCTGTGCGTTCTGCGTGCATC
>CAZKTK010000002.1:6874-32946 GCA_964555535.1 uncultured Rhodospirillaceae bacterium | reverse complement strand
CCGGAAAGTTCCGACGTCGCGCTGGATGGTCTACCTTCCATCCGGCTACGTTAACTCAAAGCACGGGCTGCTAACAGGATGTCAGAATCCGCCGCGATCGAAACCACAGACAGCAACGATACCGTTGACCGGATCGACGCCCTGGGCAGGCGCATGGGTGATGTGCGCGACCATGTGGGCGCGCTCATTTTCGGCCAGGAGCGTGTTGTCGACGAAGCGCTGATCACGCTTCTGTCAGGCGGGCACGCGCTGCTCGTCGGCGTGCCGGGGCTTGCCAAGACCCGCCTTACCGAAACTCTCGGCACCGTGCTCGGCCTGGCCGAGAAACGCGTTCAGTTCACGCCGGACTTGATGCCGGCGGATATTGTCGGCTCAGAGGTGCTGGAGGAGAGCGAGGCAGGCAAACGCGCCTTCCGTTTCATCAAGGGCCCGGTGTTCTGTCAGCTTCTGATGGCCGATGAGGTGAACCGCGCCAGCCCGCGTACCCAATCGGCGCTGCTGCAGGCGATGCAGGAGCATGAAGTATCCGTCGCCGGCCAGCGTCACGCCCTGCCCGAGCCGTTCCATGTCATCGCCACCCAGAACCCGCTCGAGCAGGAGGGCACCTATCCCCTGCCCGAGGCCCAGCTCGACCGTTTTATGATGCAGATCGATGTCGGCTATCCGGATCTCAATGCCGAACGGGCTTTGGTGCTGGCGACCACGGGCGCCGAGAGTGCCGAGGCCGAGGCGGTCATGACGGCGGATGAGCTGATGGCGGCCCAGCGCCTGGTACGCCGAGTGCCGGTCGGGGAAAAGGTGATCGAGGCGATTCTCGCCCTGGTGCGTTCCGGGCGGCCGGAGGAATCGAGCATCGACGAGGTGCGCGAGTCGGTGTCCTGGGGGCCTGGCCCGCGTGCCAGCCAGGCGCTGATGCTGGCGAGCCGCGCCCGTGCCATCATCGATGGCCGTCTGACGCCGTCGGTCGACGACGTGCTGGCCCTGGCGCCGCCGGTGCTGCGCCATCGCATGGCCGTAAGTTTCGCCGCCCGCGCCGACGGTATCACCGTCGAGCAGGTGATCGCGCGCATGTGCGAGCCCTTGCGCTAGACCCCCGGGAATGAGCCTCGAAGCCAGGCGGGAGGCGGAGCGCGCGGCAGCCGGAATGCCGCCATTGCTGGTCGAGGCGCGTCGCATCGCGGCCACGGTTCAGCAAGGCGTCCACGGTCGCCGCCGGGCCGGGCCCGGGGAGACCTTCTGGCAATTCCGCCGTTACGAGTCGGGCGATCCGGCGGCGCTGATCGACTGGCGCCGGTCGGCCAAGTCCGACCGCCATTATGTGCGCGAGCAGGAATGGGAGGCCTCGGCCACGGTTTGGCTGTGGCGCGATGCCTCGCCGTCGATGAATTTTGCCTCTCCCGGGCTCTCCGTCACCAAGCGCCATCGCGCCGATGTCCTTCTTCTTGCCCTTGCCGACCTTTTGCTGCGCGGCGGCGAGCAGGTGGCGCTTTTGGGGGAGGGGCGGCGCCCGTCTCGCGGCAGTGCAGCCTTGGCGCGTCTTGGTGAGGCCGTGGCCCGCGACAATGGCGATGCGGTCGGCCTGCCAGGCCGCGAGGCTTTGCCGCGGCATGCGCAAATCGTCCTGATCGGCGACTTTCTCGACCCGCCCGAGGATATCGAGCACGCTGTGCGCGGGCTGGCAGGCGACGGTGCCGAAGGCTGTCTGGTGCAGATCCTGGATCCGGCCGAGGAAAGCCTGCCCTATTCCGGGCGGGTCCGCTTTCAGGGGCTGGAGGATGAAGGCAATCCGCTGATCGGCCGCGTGGAAGCCATTCGGCCCGCCTACCATGCCCGCCTCGCGGCACAGCGGGACGCGCTGACGTCGCTCTGTCGGCGCCTCGGCTGGCGCTTTCTCGGCCATCGCACGGATCACACGCCGGAAACAGCGTTGCTGGCGCTCTATCTCGGCTTGTCAGGCGAAGAGAGCCGGCATCAATGAGTTTGGCAGCGCTCAGTTTTGCGACCCCCTGGCTGCTGGTTGCTCTGGGGGCGCTGCCGGTGATCTGGTGGCTGTTGCGTGTCAACCCGCCGGCGCCGCGGCGTTTCGTCTTTCCCGCCGTGCGTCTGCTGCTCGGACTGCGCGAGACGGAGGAGACCCCGAGCCACACGCCGCTTTGGCTGCTGCTGCTGCGCCTGCTGCTGGCGGCGCTGATTATCATCGCTTGCGCCGGGCCTCTGCTCGATGCTTCCCACGAAGCGGAAAGCGATGGCCCGCTATTGCTGGTGGTCGACGATGGCTGGGCCGCGGCACCCACCTGGCAGACGCGCCTGGCGCGGGCCGAAGCCTTGCTGGCGCGGGCCGAGCGCGAAGGGCGCGCGGTGATGGTCGCGACCACCGCGCCGGGCAGCGACAACCCGACAAGCGGTTTGCTGCAGGCCGCCGTGGCTTTGGAACGCATTCGTGCGCTCGCCCCCAAGCCCTGGCCGGTCGACAGGGCAGCCGCGCGTCGGGCCGTCGCGGATGCGGCGGCGACGGTGGGCGAGACGATGCAGGTCGCATGGCTGAGCGACGGCCTTGCCAGCGGGCGCCCCGCCGCCGACGAAGCCTTTGTCGAGGCCCTCGGGGCGATCGGGCCGCTCACCGTCTATGCCGCGCCGCAAGTGGCCCGCGCCAAGGCCCTGCTGCCGCCGCGCGACGACGGCGACGCGCTCAACCTGCGCGCCAGGCGGGTCGCGGCCGGCGCGGCGGAATCGATAGAGATACGGGCACTTGCCGCGGACGGCCGCATCTTGACCCGCCAGGCCCTGCATTTCGATGCGGAGGCGACGGCGACCGAGGCCGCTTTGGACGTGCCGACGGCAGTACGCAACGAAATTGCCCGCCTCGACATCGACGGCGAGGCCAGTGCCGGGTCGGTGATCCTGGTCGACGAGCGGTGGCGCCGACGGCCTGTGGGTTTGGTTTCCGGCGGCGGCAGCGAGCGCAATCAGCCGCTGCTCTCGGAGCTCTATTATCTCGACCGCGCCTTGCAGCCTTTCAGCGAGGTTCGGCGCGGCACCGTGCCAGAGCTGTTGGATAGCGGGCTTTCGGTTCTCGTGCTTGCGGATGTGGCGCGGATGATCGGCCAGGATCAGGAACGCGTCGAGGCCTGGTTGGATGAAGGCGGCGTCTTGGTGCGTTTCGCGGGCCCGCGGCTTTCAGAAGGCGCCGACGATCTGATGCCGGTATCGCTGCGCCTCGGTGGCGGCCGCGCGCTGGGTGGTACGCTTACCTGGGAACAGCCGATGCCGCTCGACGAATTTCCCGAGGCCTCACCCTTTGTCGGCCTGCAGGTGCCCGACGACGTGCGCATCGAGCGCCAGGTGCTGGCCGAGCCGGCGGTGGACCTGGCCGAGAAGACCTGGGCCAGGCTGGCCGACGGCACACCCCTAGTGACGGCGGAGCGCCGGGGCGATGGCTGGCTCGTGCTGTTTCACACCACGGCCAATACGGACTGGTCTTCGCTGGTACTGTCGGGGCTGTTCGTCGACATGCTGCAACGCATCGTGGCCCTGGCCAATGGCGTCGACGACGGCAGCCTGTCGGCCTATCTGATGCCGCTTTCGAGCCTTGACGGCTTCGGCCGTTTGGGCGCGCCGAGTGCCGAGGCGACGGCCATTGCCGGCAGCGATTTCGCGGCCACCCAGGTCGGCCCGGCGCATCCGCCCGGCGAATACGGCGACGGGCCGAGGCGCCGCGCCCTCAATCTCGCCCCCGCCACCCTGGCGCTGCAACCGATCGAGAGCGTTTCCGGCATGCCGCCGCCCCTCGATCTCGAGGCCCGGCGCGAACTCGACCTGGCGCCCTGGCTGTTGCTCACCGCCTATGTGCTGGCGGTGATCGATCTTGCCATCGCGCTTGCCCTGCGCGGCGCCCTGCCGAGCCTGTCGCGCCGCGGCGTGTCCTCGGCCGCCGTCGCGATCGCCGTGCTCGCGGCAGTGGGCTCGGACGCCCTGGCCGAGGGCACGACACTCGATGACGCGCGCATCGTCGAGCTGACGGAGAAGACCCATTTCGCCTATGTGGTGACCGGCGACGAGGAGGTGGACGCGACTAGCCACCAGGGCCTGCGCGGGCTGGTGATGATCCTGCGCACGCGTACCGCGATCAAGCCCGGCCAGCCCGTGGGTATCGATCCCGCCCGCGACGAGCTTGCCTTCTACGCCCTCATCTATTGGCCCGTGACCGACAACCAGCAGCCGCTCTCCGACGATGCCCTGGCCAATATCGATGCCTATCTGCGGGCCGGCGGCATGATCCTCTTCGACACCCGCGACCAGTCGCCGATCGACGTGATCGAGCGCCGGACCGGCGGCCAGAACAACAAGCTCGGTGCCATCCTCAGCGGTCTCAACGTGCCGCCGCTCAGCCCCGTGCCCATCGATCACGTGCTGCGGCGCTCGTTCTATCTGCTCGACGAATTTCCGGGGCGCTGGCGCAGCGGCGAGCTTTGGGTCGAGCGCTACGAGGGCGATGTCAATGACGGCGTCTCCTCCATCATCATCGGCGGCAACGACTATGCCGGTGCCTGGGCGCTGGACGAGGACGGCTATCCGCTCTATCAGCTCGTGCCCGGCGGCCAGCGCCAGCGCGAGCTCGCCATGCGTTTCGGCGTCAATCTGGCCATGTATGCTTTGTCCGGCAATTATAAGGCCGACCAGGTGCATATTCCCGCCATCCTGCGGCGGCTGGGCCGGCCGGCGCCAGAGGTCACGGAGTAGCGGCGATGGAAAGCGTGCTCGGCATTGCCTTTTCGCCGCTGCTGCCGCTTTGGCAGCTGGCGGTGCTGGTGTTGCCGGCGCTGGTGCTGCTCTTTCTTGCCGCCAGGAGCCGGGCGCGCGGCACTGGGTGGCGGACCGTGGTGCTGGTCATCCTGCTGCTCGGTCTGCTCGGCCCCTCGGTGAGCCGCGAGCAGCGTCGGCCGCTGCCCGACGTGGCCGCCCTCATCGTCGACCGTTCGGAAAGCCAGAGCATCGGCGAGCGGGCTGAGCAAACGGACGAGGCCGAAGAGGCGCTTGTCGAGGCGCTTGCGGCCTTGCCCGATATCGAGACGCGGGTCGCGGTGCTGCCGCGCACGGATGGGGCGGACGGCACACGGCTGTTCGATGCCGCGGCGCGCCTGCTGGCCGACGTGCCGCCCGAGCGCCTGGCTGGCACCCTGTTGCTGACCGACGGCCAGGTGCACGATGCCCCGGCGGACAATGGCGCGGCATCGCTCGGGCCGTTGCATGTGCTTCTCACCGGCGCTCCCGACGAGCGCGACCGCCGTCTGGCGCTGGAACAGGCGCCGGGTTACGGAATCGTCGGCGACGAGGTCGACCTGACGGTACGGGTCACTGACGACCGCGCCACAGGCGAGCCGGTGACGCTGCTGGTTTCGGTCGATGGCGGGCCGGCGCGGCGCATGCCGCTCAGGATCGGCGAGGCCTCGACGGTGACGGTGCCCATTGAGCATGCGGGCCCGACGGCGATCGAGCTGACCGTCGGCGCGAGCGATGAGGAATTGACGCCGCTCAACAATCGCATCGTGGCCGTGGTCAACGGTGTGCGCGACCGTTTGCGGGTGATGCTGGTCTCGGGCGAGCCCAATGCGGGGCTGCGCAGCTGGCGCAACCTGCTCAAGGCGGATCCGTCGGTGGATCTCGTGCATCTCACCATCCTGCGCCCGCCCAACACCTCCGACCTAACGCCCGTGCGCGAGCTGTCGCTGATCCCGTTCCCCGCCGACGAGCTGTTCGCCGCCGATCTCGGCAAGTTCGACCTGGTGATCTTCGACAGCTATCACCGGCGCGGCATCCTGCCCATGCTCTATCTGGAGAATGTGGTGGACTATGTGTTGGCCGGCGGCGCGGTGCTCGATGCCGCCGGGCCCGCCTTCGCCTCGCCCCTCAGCCTCGCCTCGACACCGCTTGGCAATGTCCTGCCGGCGCGGCCCAACGGCCAGATTCACGCCGCCCCCTTCCTGCCGCGGCTGACCGATACGGGTTTCCGTCACCCCGTGACCAACGATTTGCCGGGCAACGGCGCGGATACCGGACAGGAGCCGGAGTGGGGGCGCTGGTTCCGCCATATCGGCGCCGACCTGCGCGGCGGCATTCCCTTGATGGAAGGCTTCGACAGCCAGCCCCTGCTCATCCTTGAGCGCGTCGGTGAGGGCCGCGTGGCGCAGCTGCTGTCGGATCAGTCCTGGCTGTGGACGAAGGGCTTCGAGGGTGGCGGCCCGCAGTCCGACATGCTGCGGCGCCTGGTCCATTGGCTGATGAAGGAGCCAGATCTCGAAGAGGAGGATCTGGTCGCCGAGGCGCTCGACGGGCAGATCGCCGTGACCCGCCGCAGCCTGACGCCGGTGGACGGTGCCGTGGCCATAACCGCGCCCGACGGTGCCAAGAGCGAACTGGCGTTGGAGGAGCGCGGCGACGGTACGGCGACGCTGCGCATCCCGGAAGCCGCGCCGGGGCTTTGGCGCTTCGGCCATGACGGCCACACGGCCATTGCCGTGCTGGGTGCCGCCGACAGCCGCGAGATGGAGGACGTGCGCGCCACGGACGCTATTCTCGGCCCCCTTGCCGAGGCCACTGGCGGCGGCGTGGTCTGGCTGGCGGACGCCGGCGTTCCCGGCTTGCGCAAGGTGCGCGCCGGCCGCACGGCGGAAGGCCGCGGTTGGCTCGGCCTGGTCGAACGCCGCCGCCACCTCGTCACCGGCCTCGACCAGCACCCCCTGCTTCCGGCCTGGCTGCTGCTGGCGCTTGCCCTCGGCGGCCTGCTCGTCGCCTGGCGCGCGGAAGGGCGGTAAGGCTCTTACGAGCCCGACACCCAAAGGTCCTCAGTCGAAAAAGATCATCGAGCGGATCTCGATGCTTTCGCGCGGGGCGCCGCCGGCCGGGGTGTTCGGGGGCCAGAAGGCGCCGTGGGCGGTCCAGCGGGCGGTGCCGTCGGTGAGCGAATCGTAGCATTTGAGCAGGATCACCTCGTCGCGCTCCATGCGCGGGAAGTAGGTCCAGCGTTGCTTGGGATTGTGGGCGATGTGGTAGATGCTGCCGACGCGCCCGTCCGGATAATGGCGCTCGGCGGTGATCAGGTCCTCGTCGGCGATACTGTGCCAACCGCAGATCATCAGCGGTGCGGTCTCGACCGGGCCGCGGATCGGCCGCCAGACATTGATCGAGCCGAACCGCTTCTGCAGCCGTTCCTCAGCCTCGTCGGGCGGCAGCACGTCGCGCACGCGCCGGGCGGCGGACGGAATCGTGAAATCGTTGTGCACCACCTTGGCCGGCGGGCGTATGGCGCGGGCATCCTGGGCGCCCTCGTCGTCGATGCGCGGCGTGTGATCGAAGATCACCACTTTCGCCGCACCCGTGGCTTCCTTGATTAAGGCTTCCATCTCCGGGTAGTAGACCGCGCGCACCTCGTCGTCGTCATAGAGGTCCTTGACGGCGGTCGGGTATCGCCGCAGCGCGAAGCCGTCACCATCCAGGGTGTAGGCGTCCGCGTTGGGACGGCCGTCGTGGATGGTGATGTCGTGCTCGACGAACTCGCCGGTACGATCGTCGGGCCCGGCGCCGGGCACATAGACCTTCGCTACCGGCATCTCGCCAGACTTGACCGTGAACAGGGCCGGCGCCGTGACCGTAGAGGGGGTGTCGCTATCCATTGCAGCCTCCAACTCGCCTATTTGTCGGCGGTTCTAGCCTGTTTTCGCGGGCATTGTGAAGCTGGCGACGAGTGGGGCGTGGTAACTTTCTGCTGATCCGGCGCCCGTGGCGAGTGCCACCCATTCGTCATGCAGCAGCTCGTTGTGGGTCTCGATGCCGCGATAGTGCCCGAGCAGCTGCCGCGAGACGAGAATGTGATCCGGCTGCATGGCGCGGCCATGGTGCAGCATCGACGCGGTGGTCTCGGCACCGCCGGCGCGCAATAGCGCCAGCACGCGCTCGGCGAGGTCCGGGCTGCCGGTGTTGTCGGTATCGGCGCGCAGGATTTCCGTGGCGATCTCGTCGGCCTCCGCATTGAGGTCGCCGCAGACGGCGACCAGGGCTTCCGGATCGGCATCGAATATGGCATCCACCGCGAGGCGCGCTTCGAGCGCCTGGCCGTTGCGCTTGATGGCCGAGAGATAAGCGCCTTCGGCCCAGGCGCCGGCGGTCTCCCAGGAGAACGGGCCGGTCTTGCGGCCTGGTATGGGGCTCGCCAGGCGTGAGCGCAGGTGCAGATTGATCAGGTGCAGGGCACGACCGTTGTCGAGCGTCAGCGTGAGCTGCAGCAATGGGCGTGCCCAGCGCAGCTTTTCGGTCTTGGCGGGGCTGCCGCCGGTCACGATCCGATAGGACGGCGGCACCACCAGCTCGTGGCGAATCTGCCGCGTGGCGGCAATGGGAAAGCGGCTGAGCACCACCAGATTGTGCTTGTCGCGCGGCTTGTTGCCGGAAGAGCTGAGGGTCATCGCCCGCTCATAGCCGGCATAGGGCGTGTCTTCGAGAAGGGCATCGAGATGGCCGAGATCGCGGCTGCCGTCGTCGCGATCCCGCCCGTTGACCTCCTGCAAACACAGTATGTCGGCGTCGAGCCGTTCCAGCTGCGGCGTCAGCAAACGTTGGCGCGCGGCGAAGCCGTCACCGTCGCCGAGGTTCTCCAGATTGAACGTCGCGAGGCGGAAGCGGTCGGCCATCACACCGTGGCCAGCACCACGTCGAAGCGGCCGCTCGGGATGCCGTCGGCACGGGTCTGCGAGAAATCGACCACGACGCGCTCGCGCTCGCCTTCGGGAATGGCGGCAAGAATGCGATCGCCGTCGTTCAGATCCTCGCCGGCAAAATAGAGCTGGGTGGTGAGCGCGATCTGCCCTCCCTGGCTGACGCGATAGTGAATATGCGGCGGCCGCCACCAGGAGCTCGATACCGGGTAGGCGCCGGGCACGATGGTGAGATAGCGGTAGGCGCCATCGGCATCGGTACGCAGGCGCGCCTGGCCCTGGAAACCGGCATCGAGCGGGCGCGGGTTGGAGGAATCCCTGGGATGGGAATAGCGCCCCACCGCGTTTGCCTGCCAGACATCGACCTCGGCATTGGCGATGGGTTGGCAACGGTCGTCGATGACGCGGCCGATGACCTCGATGACCGTGCCGTCGGCGCGGCGCTCGCTGCCGGCGATACGCGTCATGTCGAGATCGGCTTCGGCGAAGGACGGCGGATAGAACGGCCCTTCGGGGCCATCCGGGGTGACGAGACAGCTCGCCGCGCGCGCCGCCGGGTTGCCGATCACCGCCGCGGCCGCCATGCCGCCCATCAGGGCTCTGCGATCAAACACCATGGCTCTTTTCCCTTTCCCTGAATGGTCTAGAATTGGCGTATGAGCGATACCGATCCGAGATTGATCCGCCTGGCGCCGGAAGACAACGTTCTCGTCGCCGCACAACGCATCGAAAGCGGCGAGGCCGTTCGTGTCGAGGGCTGCGACGTGACCCTCGCAAAGGCCCTGCCGCTTGGCTACAAGCTCGCCGCTCGCGCCATCGCGGCCGGTGAGAAGATCCTCAAATATGGTGCGCCCTTGGGCTCCGCAAGCCAGGCCATCGCCCTTGGCGAGGTGGTGCACGTTCACAATTTGCGGAGCGACTACATTCCCAGCTACGACCGGGAAGGCGAAGGAGCGTTCAAGGGATGAGCGGTTTGCCCGAGATTTCTGCCTATCCACGGGCTGATGGCCGCAAGGGCATCCGCAATGTGGTGGCAGTCTGTTACCTCGTCGAATGCGCCCGCCACGTCGCGAGCGAGATCGCGCTGCGCTTCCGCGATGCGGACGTGCATGTGGTGGGCTTTCCCGGCTGCTACCCCAATGCCTATGGCTGGGAGATGATGCAGCGGCTTGCCACCCATCCCAATGTGGGTGCGGCATTGCTGGTTTCTCTCGGCTGCGAGGGTTTCAACCGGCGGGCGCTCGAGGACGCGGTGGCAAGCAGCGGGCGGCCCGTCTCGACCCTGGTGATTCAGGAAAGCGGCGGCACCTTGGCCACCGTCGAGGCCGGTGCGGCGTGGGTGGCTGAGGCCCTGGAAACACTGGTGGATGCGCCACGCGCGCCGATGGTGGCGTCGGAACTGGTGGCGGGCACCATTTGCGGCGGCTCGGATGCGACCAGCGGCATTACTGCCAACCCGGCGATGGGGCGCGCCTTTGATCTGCTTATCGCCGATGGCGGGGCCGGCATTTTCGAGGAGACGGGAGAGCTGATCGGGTGCGAAGGCTTCATGGCCGAGCGCGCGGTCACGCCTGGCCTGGCCGACGAGATCCTCGCCTGCATGGACAAGACCGAGCGCTACTATCGCACCATGGGCCATTCGAGCTTCGCGCCCGGCAATGCCGAGGGCGGCCTGACCACCATCGAGGAAAAGTCGCTCGGCGCCTATGCCAAGAGTGGGCGCTCGCCTATCTCGGGCCTGCTCAAGCCGGGCGATGTGCCGCCTGCGAGCGGGCTCTATCTGCTCGACGTGATCCCGGACGGCGAGCCGCGCTTCGGTTTTCCCAACATCAACGACAATGCGGAGATCGCCGAGTTGATCGCCTGCGGCTCGCATCTGGTGCTGTTCTCCACCGGGCGCGGCTCGGTGGTGGGCTCTGCCTTGGCGCCGGTGATCAAGGTCTGCGCCAACCCGGACACCTATCGCCGCCTCGAAGGCGATATGGATGTGGACGCGGGGCGCATTCTCGAAGGGCGAGCGACACTCGACGAGGTGGGCGAGGAAATCTATGCCTTGATCGGGCGTGTCGCCGGCGGCGCGCGCAGCGTCTCGGAAAGCCTCGGCCACCGCGAGTTCATCCTCGGCTACAAGAGCTTCGAGCCCATCGGTCCGGCCTGCCTGCCGCTGGCGTCGTAAATGACAGGTTGGAGCCCTTCAGGATGAGATGAGACCGGTCAAACCGGTTCCATCTCATCCTGAAGAGCTCTAGTCGCCGCCGGGGCCGTGCTTGACTTCTTCCGGCAGCCAAATGGTCTCGTAGGTTTTTTGCAGTTCCTTCTCGCGGGCGATCTCTTCCGACATGGTCATCTTGGCGTATTTCGCCTCTGTCGGGCTGGTGTGGCGACCGAGACTGAGATTGGGTGCCGAGATCATTTTCTCGGTCACTTCGTTGCACTCGGGGCAGCGGATTTCAGGGGTCTCTTTCATCGAGTGGACGACCTGATAGATCTTCAGGCAGGGCTCGCATCGGTATTCGTAGGTCGGCATGGCTTTTTCCAAGGCGTGAGGTCAAAAAAAGAATGGCCGGGACTCTTCCCGGCCATCCTCCACGTGAGCTTGGCGATTATCCGAAATGTACGAACGGCACGTCCCGTCCGTACTCGTTCTTCGCCGTCTCCAGCTCCCAAATACGGGCCGCATTCTTGCCGAGGATCTGCTCTTTGACCTCGTCGGTGAGCTGCGGATAGCCGTAGCCATCGATCAGCTCATCCGGAATACGGAAGCGGCGGAAAGCATCGATCTGCCACTGCGGATTGCCCCAGAGCAGGGAATCGGTGCCCCACATCACGGAATCGGCGCCGAGGTCGCGGACCAGGGTGCCGAGCACGTGCGCGCACTCCACCGGACGGCCGGTGACGGTGGCGGCAAAGGTCGAGCCGATCTCGCAGAACAGGTTGTTGCGTTGCGGCTTGAAGCCCTTCAACGCCCCCAGTTCGCCGTGATACGGCCAAGCCGAATGGAAGGCGATGAAGTTGAGGTCGAGGAAGTCGTCGCAAGCCTTGTCGAAGTCCTCGACATGGGCGTAGCGCGCCATGAACTGGCCGAACGGGATGCCCTTGTGGCAGCCGATGTTCTTGATGCCGAGCTCGAGGCACTTCTCCCAGATCGGGTAGGCGCGCTCTTCGTCGTCGAACCACCAGCCCGATTGCGGTGTCGAATCGAAGGTGTAGAGCTTGAGGCCGGAAGCGCCGTCTTCCTTGACGTACTTCTCGAGCCGCTCGAGGGTCTCGGTGACGCCCTGGTTCGGGGTCAGGCCGCCGGCAAGCATGATGGTGCGTGTCGGGTTGGCTTCCTTGACCTGCTTCTGATAGTCCATCGGCACCATGTCACGTCCGCCGTAATCCTCGGCGAAGCCGAACGGATTGAACACGCCGACATCGGTCTCGCTGCCGTCGAGCAGCATGGCGCCGTAGTTCTCGATGTTCATGTCATGGACGCCGTTCTCCATGCCGAAGGCCTTGCCCAGGCCATCGAGAAGATCGACGAACCACATGCCCTTCTGCGTCGTGTTCTCGCCCAGCACATAGCCTTCGGGGCGGGTGCAGACGTGAGTGTGCATGTCGATGACATAGCCGGTCTTGCCGCGGATGGAATCCTGCACTTCCTCAAGTGCCGCAAGTTCCTGCGCCTCAGCCTCGCTGACGTCGAAGAAGCGCATGCCCGTGGCCGCATTGACCGCCAGCATGGCACCGGTAAAACCAAGCGCAGACTTGAAAAACTCTCGCCGCGGCAGCTCAGACTTTTCCGCTATGGCGTCCATATGGTGGCGAACCTTGCCGCCATCCTGGCCCGCGCGGAAGAAACTGGTGCCCAGCTGATACGGGTCACCGGCGTCTATATCGCCTTCCGAACCCAGTCCATTGAAGTTTCGCAGGACGTCGAATTCCATCACGTGTCCTCCCCGATATCTATCGTTTACGACCGTCGGGGGGCAACCATGCTGTCTTTGCGACGTCTATAAATGCTTCGATCAAACTGACGCCTGCAAGAGCCGCACCCCCCAATACTATTTCAGTATCGCGCGATCAAATCATATTGCAAGGACGAAACGACAGGCCGCAGGCAGGCGGGATCAGTGTCGCCAGTTGCGGTTGCCGGAGTGAAGCGGTCTGAAAACGGGCTATTCTGCCGCTTGCGGGATCGGCGGCGGCGTCGGCGCGGGGGGCGGTGTCGCGGTCTCGACCTCCGCCTGGCGCGGTGCCCGACGCGGCAGGAACACGGCCAGCAACGGCGGCACGATCAGCAGCGTCAGGATCGCCGACAGGGACAGGCCGCCCACCACCACGGAGCCGAGGCCGCGGTAAAGCTCGGAGCCGGCGCCCGGGAATATCACCAGGGGCATCATGCCGAACACGCTGGTCAGCGTGGACATGAAGATCGGCCGCAAGCGGTTGCGGGTTGCCTCCAGGATGGCGTCGCGCGTGCTCAAGCCTTCATCACGCATGTGATGCAGCGTCTGGTCGACAAGCAGAATCGCATTGTTGACGACAATGCCGACAAGAATGATGAAGCCCAGCATGGTCAGCATGTCGAGGGCCTGGAAGCCGCCGAAGGTTGCCATGTACTGGTTCAGCATGAACAGGCCGAGCACGCCGCCTGCGGTAGCCGGCGGCACCGACAGCAAAATGACAAAGGGATAGATGAAGCTCTCGAACAGCACCGCCATGAGCAGATAGACGATGACCACGGCCACCATCAGGTTGGTCATCATGGCTTCGAAAGTGAGGTCGAGTTGGGCCGCCGAGCCCGACATGCGCAGTTGGATCCCTGGCGGCAGGCCTTGTTCGTTCAGCTTGTCGATGACCTGGGTCTGCACGGTCTCGATCGCCGCTTCGAGGGGGATGTCGGCGCGCGGGCTGATCACCAGGGTGATGGTGCGTTCGCGTTCGAGGTGGCGAATTTCCGTCGGACCCGTGGTCACGTTCACATCGGCCAGCATGCTCACCGGCAGGATACGCCCGCTTTGGGTGACGACAGGCAGATGTTCGATGCCCTGTGTGGCATCGATCTGGTCCTCGGGCCCGCGCAGGGTGAGGTCGATGCGCTGGCCCTCGACGGTGATCTCCGCCACGCGCAGGCCGTCATTGAATGCGTCGATGCTGAGAGCCAGTTCGAGCGCCGAGACGCCGGTATCGGCGAGGCGCATGCGATCGGGAATCACGCGCACTTCGGGCGAGCCCATTTCGAGGCCGGGCAGGGGACGCATCTGATGGCCCTCGCTGCGCGGATAGGCGGCACCGACCAGACCGGCGGCGGTCTGCGCGGTGATGACCACTTCTTCGAGGTTGGCGCCCGAGATGTCGAGCTTGATGGCGCGGGCGCCGCCGATGTCGCGGCTGAACAGGCTCGGCTGGTTGAAGAAGCCGAAGGTGCCGGGCTCGCCCCACAAGGACTTCGACAACACCGGAATCAACTCCGCGACACGCTCCGTCGTCTCGGGGTAGGTGCCGGCGCCGAAGAAAGCCTGGTTCGAAAAGGCGACGAAGAAGTAATTGCGGATCTTGGGCGGGCCATCGGGTTCGGGTTCGGGTCCGGTCTCGCTGCCCCAGAGATGTCGCACGCGACCTTCCACCCTGAGCGCGATATCGGTCATGGTGTCGAGGTTGTAGCCCGGCGGCGGCAGCATGATGCCGAAGATCAGGTTGCGGTTGCCCTCCGGCAGATATTCGAGCTTGGGCAGGAAATGATAGCTGGCGAAGCTGGTGCCGGCGACGAGGCCGCCGGCGACCAGCAACGACATGAGGCGGCTCAGGGTTATGCTTCGCACATAGCCCATGATGATGCTTGCGAAAGCACGCGCGAGCAGGTCGATCAGCGGCAGCCGCAAGCGGGATTCCGTAATGTTGCTGCTCTTCAGTAGGGTCTTCGACAGTGCCGGGATCACCGTCACGGAGACGGCCAGCGAGGCCAGCACGGCGACCGAGATGGCAACCGCGATGTCGCGGAAAAGCTGTCCGGCTTCGAGCTCCATGATCAGGATCGGCACGAACACCAGCACCGTGGTCAGGGCCGAGACCATGACCGCGCTCCAGACCTGGGTGGCGCCCTTGTAGGCTGCCTCTGCTGCCGGCAGTCCGCGTTCGCGATAGCGATAGATGTTTTCGAGCACCACGATGGCAGCATCCACCACCATGCCCACAGCGAATGCGATGCCGGCGAGCGAGATCACGTTGATCGAGCGACCCAGCGCCGCCATGGCGACGAAGGCGGCGACGACCGAGATCGGGATGGCCAGGGAGACGATCAGCGTTGCCCGCAGCGAGCGCAGGAAGATCATCAGGATGATCGCGGCCAGCGTGCCGCCGACCCAGATGTTCTGCTGCACCAGCGAGATCGAGGACTTGATGTAGATGGTCTCGTCGTAAACGTGGCTGAGGATCAGGCCGGCCTGGGGCAAGGCGTATTCGTTGAGCTCGTCGACCGCGGCCTTGATGCCGTCCATGGTCTCGATGACGTTGGCGCCGGTCTCGCGGATGGCGTTGACGGCAAGCGAGTTTTCGCCGAGGAAGCGAATGGTCGCCGTGGGCTCCTTATAGGCATAGACGACATCTGCGATGTCGCCGATCGTCACGCGGCCGATACGCCCGGTGTCGGAATCGGAATCGCTGGTCAGCACCACTTGGCGGACCTGCTCGATGGTCTCGAATTCGCCTTCCGCGCGGACCGTATAGCGCCGCTTGCCCTCGTCGACCTCGCCCGCCGAAAGCGAAGCGTTGGCCGCGCGCAGGGCCTGTACCACGCGCGGCACGGTAAGCCGGAAGCGGGCCATGCTGGCGGGGTCGATGGTCACCCGCATTTCGCGCGCGCTGCCGCCAAAGACATTGGTGCGCGAGACGCCGGGCACGCGTTCGAGACGCTCCTGGATGACGTCCTCGACGAAATCGCCGTAGGAATGGACCGGGCGCGCGTTGCCGTCGGAACGGGTGAGGATGAACCAGGCGATGGGATTGTCGGACAGGCCCGATGTGGAGATGGTCGGGCGCAAGGCTTCGTCGGGGTAGAACTCGACTTGGTCGAGGCGGTTGGCCACCAATAGCAGGATGCGGTCCATGTTGGTGCCGACGCCGAACTCGAGCTTGACCTCGGCGCGGCCGTTCTGGGCCGAGCCCTCCATCTGCACCAGGCCTTCGATACCCTTCAGCTTCTCTTCCTGGCGATTGAGGATCTCGCGCTCGATCTCGAAGGGCGAGCCGCCGGGCCAGATGGTGGTGATGCTGACCATCGGCTTGGAGACATCCGGGGCGAGCTGAATGGGGATGCGCTGCAGGGCGAGGAAGCCGAAAATCAGCACCATCATGACCGCGGCGACAACCGCGGTCGGTCGTTTGATGGCGCCGCTGATCAGGTTCATCTAACTGTCTCCAGCGGCCTCGGCCACGGCTTCCGCCTCTTCCGGCGGCAGGGCCATGACTTCCTGGCCGGGGCGCAGGCGCTCGTTGCCGCGCACCACGACCTGTTCGCCGGGAGCCAGGCCGTCTAGCACCACGAAGCGCGCACCGACGGCCTCGCCAAGTTCCACGGGCCGAATCTGCGCGATGTTCTCTGCCGTCACCACATAGACCAGTGACAGGCCCTGGCGTTTGAGAATGGCGTCCTTGTGCACGCTGACCACCTCGCGCGGCGCGCCGAGCGGCAGCCACACGGCAAGGGATTCGCCGACCGCATTGGCGATCTCGCCGCCGTCGATGACGGGCGTGAAGCGCACCAGCCGGGTGCGTGTCAGCGCGTTCTCCTCGGCGCCCAGTGCACGCACAATGGCTTGATGCTCGCTGCCGTCGGCAAGATTGAGGCTGACCACGGTGCCGGGCGCCATGCCCGATATGCGGTTGTAGGGAACGTCGGCTTCGATTTCGAGGTCGTCCTGATTGACCAGCGAGACTACCGGGTCGCCGACGCGCACATAGGCGCCGGCCTCGGTGTGGCGGCGGCTGACGACACCGGGATACGGCGCCTTGAGGCGACCGTGGCGGAGGTCGTCTTCCGCCAGCTTCAGGGCGGCGCGCTCGCGGGCCACCACGGCTGCGGCCGCTGCGGCGGCGCCTTCGGCAATGGCGACGTCCTGCACCGCATCGTCGTAGCGTGCCTGGTTGAAGGCGGCGGAGCTGCGAATGCCTTCCATGCGGGCAAGCTCCGCCTGGGCCTTGGCGAGTTCCGACTTTGCCGCCGCCAGCCGGCCTTCCATCTCCCGCGCCGTGGCCCGGGCCAGGTCGCGGCGCCAGGTCAGGCGGTCGACGTCGAGCACGGCAAGCACGTCGCCGGCGGCAACCCGGTCACCGATCTGCACCGTCATCTCGGTGATGGCGCCCTCCGTGCGCGCGGCAACGGCACCGGCCTGCCTGGCGACGAATCGCCCGGCCACCGGCACGGTTTGCGACAACGGCTCCGACCGCACGGCATCCACGCCCACGGGCGCGGCATTCTGCGCCGCGGTGGCGGTGGCCGTTGCAATGACGATTACCGAGAGTAACGCGCCGCGCGCGCTCTTGCTGATCCAGGCCCGCATATTTTTGATCTTGCGTTTGGTCCGCTGTTTATGATGGCGATTGCAGCTCGCGCGGAAAATATCAAACGATTGTTCGATTACAAGTCCGGGCTTCGATTCAATAGTCCACGGGGATCGCGTCGAGGCTGCGCCAAAGGTACCAAACCGCCACGGAACGCCAGGGCCGCCACGGTTCGGCCAGTTCTACCATGCGCTCAGCGCTTGGCCGCTCCCCGTCTGTGTAATGGTTGCTGAAGGCCCGTTGCACGCCAATATCGGCCACTGGCAGCACGTCCGGGCGCAAGAGGTGGAAGATGAGGAACATCTCCGCCGTCCACCGGCCGATGCCCTTGACCTGTACCAACTGTTCGATAACCGCCTCGTCGTCGAGCCCCGGCCAGGCCGCGACGTCCAGGGAGCCGTCGAGAAAATGCTCGGCGAGGCTGATGAGATAGGCGCTCTTCTGGCGCGACAGGCCGCAGGCGCGCAGATCGTCGCTGCAGCGGGCGACGACTGCCTCGGGTTTGGCTGTGCCCAGCTCCGCCATGAGCCGCTGCCAAACCGCTTCCGCCGAGGCAACGGAGACCTGCTGTCCGACGATTGACCGCGCCAGAGAGAAGAAGGCGTCGCGTCTTGGCCGCAGGGTCGCGTCGCCCGCGGCGGCGATCAGCCCGGACATTACCGGATCGCATGCGCACAGGGCATCGCACGCCTCATGCCAATAGGGCGCGGGCAGGGCCTCGGGTTCCGGCAGGTGTTTCGACGACATGAAGACTGGATCGCCCATTCCGCCGGCCCTGTCGAGTCCGAATACGGGTGCTATGGTCGGCCTACCGATCAAGGAGAGGCCCATGACACCCGAAGAGTTTCGTGCTGCCGCCCATGACATGGTGGACTGGATGGCGGACTACATGACCGGCGTCGAAGCGCATGCCGTGCGTGCCGACGTGGCGCCCGGCGATATTCTGGCGCGTCTGCCGAGCGAGCCGCCGGAGCACGGCGAGGCGATGGACGACATCTTTGCCGATTTCCAGGACATCGTGCTGCCGGGCATGACCCATTGGCAGCATCCCTCGTTCTTCGCCTATTTCCCGGCCAATTCGTCGCCGCCGTCGCTACTGGCGGAGATGCTGACCGCGACCGTCGGCGCCCAGTGCATGAGCTGGCAGACCTCGCCGGCTGCCACCGAGCTCGAACAGCGGGTGATGGAATGGCTGCGCGACATGATCGGCCTGCCGCAGGCCTTCTCGAGCGTCATCCAGGATACCGCCTCGACGGCAACACTGTGCGCCCTGCTCAGCGCTCGCGAGCGCGTCACGGCCGCGCGCGGCAACGAAGAAGGCCTGGCCGACGAAGGCGCGCTTTGCGTCTATTGCTCGAGCGAGGCGCATTCCTCGGTCGAGAAGGCGGTCAAGATCGCCGGCATGGGGCGGGCCAATCTGCGCAAGATCGCCGTCGACGACGCCTTTGCCATGCGGGCCGACGCCTTGGCCGCTGCAATCGAGCAGGACATTGCGGCCGGCCGGCAGCCCGTTGCCGTGGTCGCGGCGCTCGGCAGCACGGGCTCGGGCGCCATCGATCCCTTGGGTCCGATTGGCAAAGTTTGCGCCCGCCATGGCATTTGGCTGCACGTGGATGCGGCCTGGGCCGGCAGCGCGCTGATCCTGCCCGCCCATCGCGCCATGCTCGACGGCATCGCCCACGCCGACAGTTTCGTCTTCAATCCGCACAAGTGGCTGTTCACCAATTTCGACTGCTCGGCCTATTTCGTGCGCGATCCCGACGCCCTGCTCGGAGCGCTGGCCATCCAGCCGGAATATCTCAAGACCCGCGAGGACGCGGCGGTGCACAATTACAGGGACTGGGGCATCCAGCTCGGGCGGCGCTTTCGCGCGCTGAAGCTCTGGTTCGTCATTCGCTCCTATGGTGTCGAGGGCCTGCGCGCCCGCATTGCCGACCACATTGCCCTGGCCGAGGGGCTGGCCGCGCGCATCGAGGCATCGGACGACTTCGAGCTGCTGGCGCCGCGCTCACTGGCGCTGCTCTGCCTGCGTTGGCATCCGCCCGGCGAGGACGACGAGGCTGTCCTGGACCGGCTCAATGCCAGCCTCATGGAGCGCATCAACGACACCGGCAAGGCCTATCTCACCCACACGCGGCTTGCCGGGCGCTACGCCATCCGCGTCTCCATCGGCCAGACCAACACCGAGGCGCGGCACGTGGACGCACTGTGGCAGCAACTGCAGGACTCTAGAGCATATTTCGATCATACGCGGTCACTTGATGGCCCGGATCGCCGCACTGGGTAGGCGCGTCGCGCCGCGCGATGCGGGGACATCGGGCAAGCGGCGCAACGCATCCAGTGCGGCGAGCCGGGCCACCGCAGGCCGGGTGCTTTTTGTCGTCGGCAGCGTCGCCCGCCGCTTGACGTGGGGTCACACGACGGCGCGACGGGCTCCTAACCGACGGCAAAAATCATCCCGGTCAAGTGATCGCGTATGATCGAAATATGCTCTAGGACACCGGTGCCGGGCAAGTAGGGGCGGCGGTGGCGATGTCGCCGGTCAGGCGGGCGAACAGGGCGGCGAGGGCCTGGTCGAAGGCGGCGGCCGTGGAATCGAGCGTCAGGGCGGCTGCCACCTGTTCGGCACGGTAGGTGCGGTTGAGCAGAATGGCCGCATCGTTGACCCGTTCCAGCTGGAACTGGATCTCGATGACGGCAGTCGACGGTTGGCCGGACGCGACCACGTGCTCCATGCGGCGCAGATTGGCCGAAAGCTCGCAACCGGCGCGGTGGCGCGCATCGCCGAGTGCGACGGACGACGCCAAATTGGCCCGTTCCAGATACACCAGCAGGGAATCGCGCAGCATCATCGGCGGGATATCGACCCAATAGTGATAATTGTGCTGCTCGAGCCTGTTGGGTTGCTCGCGTGTGGAGAACAGGATCGGCCGTTGGCTGACCAGGCCGTCCGCGCGCAGGCGGTTGACGGCCAGCGAGCCTTCGACAGGCGGTGTCGCATAGCGCTGTGCCGGGCTGCCGCCGCTGAGGCGATAGAACTGGTCGCGCGGCACTGGCGGCTGGCTGCACGCCGTAACCGCCAATGCCAGCAAGACCCCCAGCAGAACCCGTTTTCCGTTTCCCCGCAGCAATGCTCTTCCCTCGCTCACCTTTCGGCGCCGGCCTCCAGTGCCTCTTCAGCCGCGGTGCCGCCCAGCAACAGGCCCGGGTTGATCCGGATCTGGCGGCTGAACTCGTACATATTGCGGCTCGTGCCCTCCAGATTGTATGTCACCGAATCGATACGTTCGGCAATGGTCTCCATCGTATAGCGCATATCGACGACGGAGCCTTCTATGTCGGTCTTGTTGTCGGAGATGAGCGCGCGGATCTGCTCGACGACGATGCGGGTGTCGTTGCTCAGGGTGCGCAGGTCGGCACTTGTCTTGACCAGATCGTTGGTCAGGGTCTCGACATTGCCGAGCGAGCGCGACACGGACCCCGCATTCGCTTCGTTCAGGAAGAGGTTGGCGCGCTCGATGACCGCATTGGCGGCGAGCACGGTGCTGCGGGCTTCCGCCGACAAGGCCTGCGCTTCGCCTTGCAGCACCAGGGGCAGGGATTCGTAGTTTGCGGTGATGCGGATCATGTCCTCGTTCACCCAGCGCTTGATGGCGGCCATGGCACCGGTCGCCTCCACCATGAGGGCGCGGGCGTTCTCGATCACGTCCTGGCCGCCGGAGACCAGGCCGGGCAGGGCCGCGAGGCCGGTGGTGCTGCCGCCGGGTATGCGACCGCCGACCGGGATCGTGGTTTTGGAGCGCCCGGCTTTGACGGAGAGTGCCCGTCCGGAGAGCAGGTTTGGCTGGACGATGAGAACCTCGCTGTCGTCGGGAATGGAAAGATCGGCGCGGACGCTGAGCTCGATACGGAATTCCGTGTGGTCCTCGACGGTGATGGGCTCGATGCGCTCGATCTGGCCGGCCTGGAAGCCTTCGAAAAAGACCGGCGTGCCGAATTTGAGGCCGCTCACATTGGCATAGACCGTCTCGTAACCCACGGTTTGGGCGCCGCGGCCGGCGAGCACGGTGAGCAGTCCCACCAGTCCGGCCAACATGACCACGACAAACAGCCCCACAATAAAGTAGCCGACCCTGTCCGCCCGCATTCGTCCCCTCCGCTCCCCTTACAGCCAGCCCGCGACTTCGGCTTCTTCCGGCACGCCGTCGAGGAGATCCTGCACCCGCTTGGAGCCGCGCTCGCGCAGCTCTTCCAGCGCGCCGGCCATGAGGATCTCCCCCTTGTCGAGCATAATGATCCGGTCCGAGATCTTGAAGGCGCTGGCGCGCTCGTGGGTGACGACCACGATGGTCATGGCCATGGCATCGCGCAAGCGCAGAATGAGATCGTCGAGCGAAGCCGAGACGGCGGGGTCGAGGCCGGCCGACGGTTCGTCGCAGAACAGCAGGGCCGGGTCCATCATGATGGCGCGCGCCATGGCCGCCCGCTTGAGCATGCCGCCGGAAAGCTCGGACGGCAGCTTGTCAGCCGTCTCGGGCGGCAGACTGACAAAGGCGAGCTTCATGCGCACCATGATGTTCATCTGCTCTTCGGCGAGATTGGCATGCTCGCGCAGCGGCAGCTTGAGATTCTCGCCGACGGTCATGGAGTTGAACATCGCGCCGCCCTGGAACGCCACCCCGATGCGTTTGCGCAGGCCGTGCATCTCGCTGTGATCGGCGCGGCTTATGTCGGTGCCGAGGATCTGGATCTGGCCGCTCGTGGGCTTGTCCAGCGCCATGATCTGGCGCAACAGGGTGCTCTTTCCCGAGCCGCTGCCGCCCATGATGCAGACGATCTCGCGGTCGAAGACCGTGACGTCGACGCCCTTCAGCGTCGGCTCCTTGTTGCCGGGATAGTGCGTGACCAGGGAGTTCACCTCGATCACCGGCTCGGCTGCCGCGGCCAAATCCATGTCCGGCGTGCTCATCAGCGGGTCAGTATGAATATGATCAGCATATCGGTGATGATGATGCCGGCGATGGATTGAACGACGGTCTTGGTGGTGGCCTGGCCGACCTGTTCGGCGCCGCCCGACACCGCAAAGCCGTTGACCACCGACACCAGGGCGATGATGCCGCCGAAGATGAAGCTCTTGGAAATGCCGTGCATCACGTGGTCGACGGTAAGCGCTTCCAGCGTCGCATCGGCGAAGGCGCGCAGCGACATGCCGAGCTCGAGATGGGTATAGAGCGCCGCACCGAGCAGGCCGAGAATGTCGGCGAGGAAGGTCAGCAGCGGCACCATGATCAGCATGGACAGCAGCGCCGGCACAACAAGATAGCGCACCGGGCTTATGCCCATGACGCGCAAGGCATCGATTTCCTGGCTAATGACCATGGTGCCGATGCGCGCTGCCAGCGCCGAGCCCGAGCGACCCGCCACCAGAACGCCCATGATGAGAGGCGCGAATTCCCGCGTTACCGACAGGGCGGCGGCCAGCACCACCTGGCTTTCGGCGCCGAAGGTCTTGAGCAGGTCGATGCCCTGCATGGCCAGCGTCATGCCGATCATAAACGCCAGCACGGAAGCGATGGGCACGGCGTGTATGCCGATTTCGAGCATTTGGGCGACCACCGAGGGCAGGCGCACCGGTTGGTGGTGCAGACGGCCGAAGAACAGCAGGCCGAAGCTTTGGACCAGCAGCACCATGCCCATGCCGGCGGCCTCGATACCACGCGTGAAGGCGGCGACGCCGGCAATCGCCTGGCGGCCGATGGCTTCGGTCAGGCTGCGTTGCGGACCGGGCGCGGTCTGTTCCGCCATGACAACCCGACGGGCTCTAACCCGCGTCGGCGACGGCGTCGGCCACCGAATCGAATATCGGGAACACCCGTTCCAGGTGGGCGAGGCGGAGGACGCGCATGGCGGCGTCGCTGACCGCAATCAGGGCAAAACGGTTGCCGCTGCCCTTGGCGCTTTGGAAGGCTTCGATGAGGCTGGCGACGCCGGAGCTGTCGATATAGGCGACCGCCGCGAGGTTAACCAGCAGGCCGCCTTCGTTCTCCAGCGTATCGAGCAGCACCCGTCGGGCCTCCGGCGACGAGCCGAAGTCGATATCGCCGCTGAAAGCGACGACTGCCAGACCCTGCTCCTTTGCGACCTCGTGTTTCATCGGCGACCCCTCCCGGTCATGCCGAGCCTATTCTAGCCGAAAAGCGGCGTCGGGTATCAAGCGATACGCTTGCACATTCGCAACTGATTGCTGGCGCCCTCCGGCGGCGGCACCACAAAACGGACCTCATCCATGCATTCGCTCATGAATCGCGTGCCGAGCCCGCCCGGACGCAACTCCTCCAAGGGGCGCGGCTTGACGGTTTCAGGATCCACGGGATCTGCGAAATCCGTCAGCAGTATCTCCATCACGCCGTCACTCTGACGAATATCGAGCACCAGATCGCCCCTGCCGTCCTCACCGTAGGCATGTTGAATGATATTCATGCAGGCTTCGTTTACGGCAAGCACGATTTCTTCGGTGCAGTCCTCGCCGCAGCCAGCCTGCTTGCTGACGCCCCTCACCTCGTCGCGGATTTTGGTCAGCGTTTCGGCGGTGGCCGGCAGGCGCAGCTCGATGAGGTGCTTCTCCGGCCGGGCGCCGTGCACGACCAGCAAGGTGAGGTCGTCGTGCAATGGCTTGTCGGAGCGGGTAAAGCGCGCGGCGATCTCGTCCACCGGTTCGGCCGCGGGCAGCGAAGAGAGCTCCTGCAGCAGAGCGCGCACGCCGTCGCTGCCGAGCGGCTTGCCGTCGTCGATGGTCCCCTCGGTCACGCCATCGGTGAAGACATACAGGCTGCCGCCGTCGAGGTTGAAGGTAACCTCGGGGAAGCGGTTGTCGGCGAAGAGGTCGGCCGAAACGCCCACGGGCGGCGCGTTGGCGGGAAACTCCTGCACGTCGCCGTCGGGTGCCACCAGCAGTGGCGGTTCATGGCCGGCATTGGCCAGGATCACGCTGCCGTCCGCCGGATCGTAGATGCCGACCACCAGGGTGACGAACATGCCGCGGCTCGCGGTCTCGCAGATTTCCCGGTTGACCATGCCCAGCAGCTCGCCGGGATGGTGCACGGTCTTACCGAGGCAGCGGACCAGGCTGGTCGCCTTGGCCATCAACAGGGCCGCCTGGATGCCCTTGCCGGCGACATCGCCGAGATCGAAGCAGATGCGCCCGTCGGGCAAGGGGAAGAAATCGAAAAAATCGCCCGAGACGGTACGTGCCGGAACGTTCACGCCGTGCACGGGAAAGTCCGCCTCGCGACGGTCGGGCAGCAGGGAGAGCTGAAGCTCGGCCACCAGCTCGAGCTCGCGCTGCAGGCGCTGCTGGGCGATCAGCGATTTGGTCAGCGTGGCGTTGCGGATGGCGAGCGCGGCCGAGGCCGCGAGCACGCGCAAGGCAGCGTGGTCGCGCTCGGCGAACAGGCCTTCGCCGTTGCGTTTGTTGATCACCTCGATGGCGCCGATATGGACATCGTTCAGGCTCATCGGGGCGCACAGGATGGAGCGCGTGCTGAAGCCGGTCTTTTCGTCGACCGAACGCAGGAAATTGGCGTCCTTGGAGACATCCCGCACCATCAGGCTGGCCTGCTGGGAGATCGATTGGCCGACGATGCCCTGACCGTATTTGAGGCGCAGGCCCGAAATATCCGAGGGCCCGACGCTGACCCGGCAGACAATCTCCGTGTCCTCGTTCTCGAGCATAAAAAGCGAGGCGGCCTCGGCATCGAGATAGTTGACGATGCGCGATAGCGTCAGACGGATGGTCTCGTCGATGTCGAGCGAGGTGGCGAAGTCCTGCCCGACCACGGCGAGAAGTTCCAGGGAATTGCTGAATTCCTGGCGAACTTCGATGGCTGCGGTTTCGGGCGCTTGCTGGGTCATGGCGCCATCATAGCGACTCCCCGGCCTGTCACGAGAGTGTGATCTCTGAATAATGTGTTGAATATTCACTGTTCAGCATTTACCAATGCGGCCATGAGCAATTCGGACGAAAAACGAGTCGAGCCGGCGAAATCGGAGCCGGCCAAGGTGCGTGCCCGCATTCAGGCGGCCGCCGGGGCGCGCTTCAAGCGTTACGGCTTCGCGAAGACGACGCTCGCCGAGATCGGCGCGGATTGCGGCATGTCTGCCGCCAACATCTATCGCTATTTCGACAGCAAGGGCGATATCGCGGCGGCCAGTGCCGAACAGTGGCTGGCCAATATGCGGCGCGAGATGGCGGTGATTGCCGATGACGGCGAGTTTGGCGCTGCCGAGCGTATGCGCCGGATGATCCGCCTCAAGGTCAATGCTCTGCATGGCCTGATCGAAAGCGATCCGCACCTGGAAGAGCTGATCGAGCATGTCTGCGAGGAGCGCGAGGCGCTGATACAAGCCCATCGCGGGCGGGAGCGGGCCTTGATGGCACAGGTGATCAGCGAGGGCGTGAGCGGCGGCGAGTTTCGCGAGCTCAATGTCGACACGACCGCCGCCGCCGTTCTCGTGGCGACGCAGATTTTTTTCCACAACGGCGCCGTCCGCGTGGCGCCCCTGGCTGAGCTGTTGGCCGAGGCCGACGGCGTGATGAGCTTAATGATTGAGGGAATGGTGGCACGATGAGGGGAGATGGTACGGCGAGCGCGCCGATCGATTACGCATACGGTTCGGCGCTGGTCCGGTATCGCTGGTTGGTTCTGATAGCCGGCATCGTGGCCGTAGTGGTCGCGGCAATGGGCATGGGCAAGCTGACCAGCAATCCCGACAGCCGGGTGTTCTTCAGCAAGGACAACCCGCAAATGCAGGCCCTCGACC
>CAZKTK010000002.1:0-6774 GCA_964555535.1 uncultured Rhodospirillaceae bacterium | reverse complement strand
ATCGACCTCTACATGACCGGCGGCGTGATGATCAACATGGCGTTCTCGGAAGTGCCCGAGGCCGATGTCTCGACGCTGTTCCCGATCATGATCGTGCTGGTGCTGGCGGTGATCGGCATCGCCGTGCGCTCCGTGCTCTGGACCGTGCTCACCCTGTTCTCGGTCATTTTTACGGTGTTCATGACGCTTGGCCTGGCGGGCTGGGCCGGGGTGGTGATGAACGCCGGCACCATGGGCTCGCCGATCATTATCCTCACGCTCGCGGTGGCGCACAGTGTCCATATCATGGTCACGGCCAAGCAGGGGCTGCACAAGGGCCTCGACAAGCATGCGGCCATCGTCGAATCCATGCGCGTCAACATGGCGCCGGTGTTCATCATCTCGGTGACCACCGCCATCGGCTTCATGAGCATGAACTTCTCCGACGCGCCGCCCTTCCGCCTGCTCGGCAATCTGGTGGCGACGGGCGTCATGGTTGCCTTCGTGCTCTCGGTGACCCTGTTGCCGGCGGCGATGGCGGTATTGCCCGCGCCCAAGGGCAAGGGCGACACGCTCGGCGCTCGTGCCATGGCACGGTTCGCCGATTTCGTGATCGGCCAGCGCCGCTGGCTGTTGTGGGTTTCCGGCGCCGCCATCCTGGCGCTTGGCATCGGTACCACGCAGATCCATCTCGACGACGACTTCATCAAGTATTTCGACGAGCGTTACCCGATCCGCACCGATTCGGACTTCACACAGGCCAACCTCGCCGGTCTCAACGTGCTTGAATATTCCGTGCCGGCCGGGCGCGAGGGCGGTGTCGCCGATCCCGAATACCTTGCCGACCTCGAGAGCTTTGCCGAGTGGTTCCGGGCCCAGCCCAAGGTCAGCCACGTCTGGGTGCTGACCGACACCATCAAGCGGCTCAACGAAAATCTGCACGGGGACGATCCGGCCCATTACCGCATACCCGAGAATACGCAGCTCGCAGCGCAATATCTCTTGCTCTACGAAATGTCCGTACCCTTCGGGCTCAGCCTCAACGACCAGGTCAATGTCGGCAAGTCGGCGACCCGTGTCACCGTGACCGTGGTCGACATCACGTCGAAGGAGATGCGTGATCTCGACAAGCGGGCACAGGCCTGGCTGGCCGAGAACATTCCCGACCGGGCGGCGCCGGGCACGGGGCTGTCGCTGATGTTCGCCTATATCTCCGAGCGCAACATCAACTCCATGCTCGGCGGCTCGATCATCGCCCTGCTGCTGATCTCCGCGGTGCTGATCATCGCGCTGCGCAGCCTCAAGATGGGCCTCATAAGCCTGATCCCGAACCTCTTCCCCGCCGCCATGGCCTTCGGCCTGTGGGGGTATCTCTCGGGCCAGGTCGGGCTTGCCATCGCGGTCGTGGTCGCCATGACGCTGGGCATCGTGGTCGACGACACGGTGCACTTCCTTAGCAAGTATCTGCGCGCGCGGCGCGAGCACGGCATGGACGGCATCGATGCCACCCGTTACGCCTTCAACACTGTCGGCATGGCGCTTACCGTGACCTCGATCTGCCTCACGCTCGGCTTTCTCGTGCTCGCCTTCTCGGGCTTCAAGGTCAATTCGGAGATGGGGCTGCTCAGCGCCATCACCATCGCCTTCGCGCTGACCGCCGACTTCCTCTTCCTGCCACCCCTGATCATGAAACTGGATGCACGCAAATCATGACACGTAACACGCTCACCGCCTCGCTTCTGGTTGCCGCGGCAACCATAATTCCCCTGACGGCTCTGGCCGAGACACCCGAGGAAAAGGGTTTGCGCATAGCCATGGAGGGCGATGCCGATCAGTCCGGTTTCGGCGATACCACCGCGAACCTCACCATGGTGCTGCGCAATCGCCACGGCGAGGAAAGCGTGCGCCATTTCCGCACCAAGACCCTCGAGGTCGAAGATGACGGCGACAAGTCGATCTCGATCTTTGACGAGCCCGCTGACATCAAGGGAACCGCCGTACTGACCCACAGTCACAAGGTTGGCTCCGACGACCAGTGGCTCTATCTGCCGGCGCTCAAGCGCGTCAAGCGCATCAGTTCCGAGAACAAGTCGGGCTCCTTCGTCGGCTCCGAGTTCGCCTATGAGGATATGTCGAGCCAGGAGGTTGAGAAGTATACCTATAAGTGGCTCGCGGATGAGCCCTGTCCTGGTGCTGAGGATCTGACCTGCTGGCTTATCGAGCGCTATCCGCTCGACGAGAACTCCGGCTATACGCGCCAGCTCTCCTGGTCCGATCAAACCGAATACCGGATCTGGAAGATCGATTTCTACGATCGCAAGGATACGCTGCTGAAGACGCTCACTTTTGGCGACTACAACGAATATGAGGGCCGCTTCTGGCGTCCGCACACCATGGCGATGATCAACCACCAGACCGGCAAGAGCACGGACCTCACCTTCAGCGACATCACCTTCGGCAACGGCCTTGGCGACCGCGATTTCGACAAGCGCGCGCTTGAGCGGGCGAGATAGGCGAAAGACAGCCTACATTCGCATCAGTTCCGCGGTGTCGCGCTCGCGGTCGTTATCGACCAGGCGAATGTCGTAGAGAATGACGTCGCGGCGCACGTTCTCGTTCGCGATGGGCTCGACCCCGTGGAACGATGTCTTGGTCTTGAGAAAGCCGAACAGGCTGTTGGGCCGATAGGGCATGGTGTCGACGCAGACGAACTTGTCGAAGGGGTGGGGGCCGCCGGCACAGACGAAACTGCGGTCGGTGGGCATATAGAGCGATGTGCCCAGATGCTCCATCGAGGTGTTGGGCGGACAGTAGAACAGCAGCGACAGGAAGCGGTGGGTCGCGTCCGTGTGGGCCCCGATGGCATAATTGCTGTGGTCGCGGACAACCAGCACTTCCGATGTCAGATTGACCTCGGCCAGGCGGTCGGCAAAGCGTGTGGCGGCGGCTGCGGCAAACTTCGATACCAGGGCGCGAAACAGCGGCTCGCCGAGAAACCAGCCCTGCAGCTCGCGCCAGAAGCTGCGCCGCGGCTCGTCCAGGGCGTCGATCACGTCATCTTCCAGCATGAAGACGAAGCGCTCGCGAAAGGCGTCGCCCTTCACGCGCCCGGTATCGGCCAGGCAGACATAATTCTCCTGCTCAGGGAAGTTCGCCAGTAGTTCGGCATAGAAATCGCCGGAAAGACGCCGTCGATATGAAAATGCGACGAGGGCAGGCGCTGGATCGGCGCCGCCTCGATCCGCTCGATGACAAAGTCCTGAACGCTGGAAGACATCCCGAACCCCTTATCCTGCCTGGACGACGTCGCACTCGTCGACACCCACATAGGGAACCTTCGGGCTGTCGATGCGTAACACGTATAGCAGCAGGTCGCGGATCACGTTCTCGTCCGTGATCGTCTCGACGCCATGGAAGCCGACATTCGTGTTGAGGAAGCAGAACAGGCTGTTCGGCTGATAGGGCATGGTGGCCACGTTGACGAACTTGTCGAAATCGTAATGGGGACCGCCCTCGCTGGTGAAGCCCCGCTCGATGGGCACATAGAGCGACGTGCCGAGATGCTCCTGCCCGCTATTGCGGGGGCAGTAGAAGAGCATGGTCACCAGGCGATGTGGTGCGTCGGTATGGGCCCCGATGGCGTAATTGCTGCGGTCGCGCACCACCATCGCCTCGGGATAGAACTTCGCCTGTGAGGCCAGCGGGCCAAAGCGCGCGGGGATGGCGCTGGGAAACTTCAGCGCCATGGTCCTGAGGAACCGTTCGCCCAGGAACCATTGCCGCAGCTCCCGTCAGAAGGCTTGCTTGGCCGGTGCCAGGCCCGTCACAGCCGCCTCGTCGTCAGGCAGGAAAACCGAGCGCTCGGGATAGCTGCCCGCCGGCACCCGTCCGGTCTCGGCGAGGGTGAGGAAGTTCTCGTCTCCCGGAAAGTTCTCCATCAACGCGTCGTAGTAGTCCGCCGGAAAGACGCCGTCGATATGGAAATGCGGCGAGGGCGGGGTCATCGATGAGATCGACCTTCGGGCGCAGGTCGAAATCGCCAAACATATGCGGGACCGCTAGGCCGAAACCCCACTTTCGACGAGGTGATTTTGCCCCGTTGCAGTGTGCGCACCGGATTCATATACTCCGCGCCAATTCCGACTGACTGCCATAAGGGCTTGGAAAACAAGCTAGGTTCGCATGCGAGCGCAAGATAAAGGCAAGACGGGAGCAAAGGCATCGGCGGCAAAGAAGTCCGGCCAGTCCACAGCCGCCAAGGTCAAGTCTACCCGCGCCAAGAAGGGCAAAGCCAAGTCCGCCAAGTCTGCCGCCAAGACGGACACCGCGGCGGCTGTCGTCAATGGCGCCGGCCAGGCCAAGCCGCGCAAGCGGAGCCGCACCCGCTTGCCGAAAGGATATCGGCCCAGCGACGACGAAAAATTCATGAGCGCGCAACAGCGTGAGTATTTTCGCCGCAAGCTGGAGGATTGGCGGGCCGAGCTGCTGGCGGAGACCCGCGGCACGATCCAGCACTTGCAGGAAAACAGCACACAGGAATCGGACATCGCCGACCGCGCGTCGATCGAGACCGATCGCCTGCTCGAGCTGAGGACCCGCGACCGCGAGCGCAAGCTGTTGTCGAAGATCGATGCCGCTTTGGAGCGAATCGAGGATGGCAGCTACGGCTACTGCATCGAGACCGGCGATCCGATCAGCCTCAAGCGGCTCGAGGCGAGGCCGATAGCCACCTTGGGCATCGATGCCCAGGAGCGTCACGAGAGGCTGGAAAAGACCTATCGCGACGACTGAGCCGCCCGGCCTCCAACGGGCCCGATCGCCTAGGGTCCTGGAGGACTCTAGAACGGGTTGATAATATCGAGCACTTGCGCGCCGTAACGCGGCTGCTGCACGTCCTGGATCTGAGTTCCAGGACCGGGCGTACGTTGGATGTTTCCAATGAGCCTTGCAGGAGCGACGCATCACGAGGGTCGATCTCGTCCTCATTGGTCTTGTGGAGGCTGTTGGCGGCGCGTTGCAGATTGTTCAGGTCTTCGAACCAAACCAATTTGATGCGGGCAATAGGCCCGGCGTCGCTGGAAACCGTTCCGTCCTCGGCGATGGTGATGTCGTAGACCTGTTCGGGAATCTCGATCTTGCGGTCGTCGATATCGAGAACGGGCTGACCGGTCGACGTCACCAGTTCACGGGCGTCATTCAAGGTCAGATGGCCGTTGCGTGTGTACTGCTTTTCGTCGTCCACTGTTCGAGACGTTCAGCGGGCGCCGCGCAGGCGTATACTGAGCAATGAAAGGGCGACGGGGCCCTGCACCAGGGACGACGGATAATGGCTGACGAAGACGACGCAGTCGAACAAGGGGCCGAAGAGGGCGCCGAGGGCGAAGAGCCCAAAAAGAAGAAGCTGGCCGGCAAGAAACTCGTTCTGTTCGTGGTTCTGCCGGTCGTGCTTCTGATTGCGATCGGCGCCGGCGTGATGTTCTCAGGCCTGCTCGGCGGAGACGAGGAGACCGCCGACGGCGAGGGCGCGACCGAGGCCGCCGCCGAGGAGGAGATGCCGGAGGAGCCTGAAAACGTGGTCTTCTACGATCTTCCGGAAATGCTGGTGAACCTGAACAGCGGCGACCGTAAGTCCTCGTTCCTCAAGATTCAGGTGAGCCTGTAACTCGGCAATCCCGAGGCCATTCCGGCGGTCGAAGCGGTGCTGCCGCGCATCGTCGACAATTTCCAAGTCTATCTGCGCGAACTGCGTCCCGAAGAACTCGGTGGCACCAAAGGTGTGGTGCGGCTGAAGGAAGAGCTGTTGGTGCGGGTCGCTGCAACGGCGGCTGGGCGCTGTGCGTGGTGTGCAGGCAGAGATGCGGGCACTCGCGGACCGCCTCGGCGATACCGCGCTGCGGGCCGAAACCGGTGTCGGCAGCCTGCGGACCGCCGCGGCAGAAGCCACTGCCCAGTTCGAACCGCGCCTGGAACAGGCGAAAACCCTCGTTGGCGACCTCGACATGCTGTGTCATCCTCGGCCGCAGCCCCTTCCTCTTCCGCATCCTGCGCCTGCACCTGGGCAATGCCCGATCCGGCGGAACGCCAGGCGCCGTTCCAAATGTCGCCGACCTTTATGCCGAGCAGCAGCACGGCAGCGAAGTTAGTCAGAGGAAGGAGGCGAATACGCACAACAGTCTCTCCCGCTTAGCGCGAAGCCTTCAATGCTTCCATGAGTTCCCGCTCGCTGCGCGAGGGCTGGCGAGCCGACGCCTTGGCCTTTGCCTTGGCCCGGGGCGGACGCGCAGGCGCAGCTGCGGACGGCGTCTTGTTCTGTCGCGGCGCCGTCTTGGTCGTAAGGTCATCGGCCAGCTTTCCCGCACGGTGGAGAAGACGGCGAGGATGGCGAGGATGGCGAGGGCGAGACCGCCGAGGAAGAGCTCAGCGAAGAGGATCTGAATGCGCTGGCCCTGGAAGCGGAGGAAGTCGAGCCTTTGTTGCAGTCGGCGCCGGAACTGACCCAGGCCGAACTCGATGTACTGCAGAGATTGCGTCAGCGCCGCGAGGAATTGGACCGAAAGGCGGCGGAACTCGACATGCGCGAGGCCATGATTGTTGCGGCTGAGCACAACCTCGAGGGCCGCATCGAAGAGTGGCGCCGACTACAGTCGAAAGTCGAGACATTGCTGGCACGTTACGAGAACGAACAGACCGAGGAACTGGAGCGACTCTCCACCTACTACGAGAAAATGAAGCCTAAGGACGCCGCACGGGTGTTCAACGCCCTGGAGATGACCTATCTCATAGATATCGTCAGTC
>CAZKTK010000001.1:0-46589 GCA_964555535.1 uncultured Rhodospirillaceae bacterium | reverse complement strand
TGTATTTTGTTGCGCTTCTGGTGTATTTTGTTGCGCTTCTGGTGTATTTTGTTGCTGTTGTTGCTGGTGTTGTTGTTGTGCTGTTGGCGTAGCAGCAGGTGTGTTTTGTTGAGGTGTATTTTGCTGCGCTTCTGGTGTGTTTTGTGTGCTTTGGCCTTTAACCGCGGCCCCTCTTGCTGGGTTTTTGGGCGGGGGGCGTCCGCTCGGGCGCGGACGCCGCCGGCAGGCCTTCAAGTATAGGTCATTGCGCCGCCTGTACCAAACCGGCGCCGACTTCAACCGATCGACGCCGTCGCGATAGCCGCGCACGTAGTCGGCCGAGGCCGCGAGCCCCGTGGCAGTGTCGGCGGCCTGAATGGCATAGCAGACTTGTTCCGGCTCCCGCATCTCGACGCCCTTTGCGTCACCGTCCACCACCATGACGCCGATCTCCGACAGCACGACCGCATCCGCATCCGCCACGGCTTCGGGCGTGAAGTCCTGCGTCTTGAAGTCTGCGCTGCGGGCCACCGCTTTCAATCCTGCCGCCTTGGCCAAGGACTTTTCCGCCGTGACACCATCGTCCTCGGTGATCAGGACCAGATACCGCCCCGTATATTGCGGCTCGCTCGGGACTGCGCCGGTCAGGTTCTCGGCCGTACCGAAGACACCTCTACGACCACTCTTAGCAGGCATGACACCTCTCCGATTGTGTATTGGAAAGTCGTTACAATACCACTGTTTCGGCAAAAAATTGACTCAAAACCATTTTTCCGACAGTAAAACGGGTTTTCGATCCCGCATTAGAGGTAGATACGCCCTCGTTATGAGTATGCCGGTGTCTTGCCTGACCAGGGGCGGTGACGCCATACTGTGCCCATGCGAGGGAGAGTATTGGCGGCGGTGACGATCATGTTGGTCTTGGTGCAGCCCGGCTGGGCGCGCCAGGACGACCCGCGTCTCGACATGCTCTTCGATACCCTGCAGCGCACCACCAATATCGAACTGGCGGAGCGCATCGAGCGCGAGATCTGGGATATCTGGACCGCGTCCGGCGACGAGGACCTCGATGCGCTGATGATGCGCGGCATCCGCGCCATGAGCATGCAGGACTATGACGTTGCCATGGTGGCCTTCGACACCATCGTCGAGCAGGCGCCCGATTTCGCGGAGGGCTGGAACAAGCGCGCCACGCTCTATTGGCTGATGGGCGATTACGAAGCCTCGGTCGCCGATATCGACGCCACCCTTGCCCTGGAGCCGCGCCATTTCGGGGCGCTGTCCGGACTCGCCATGATCCGCACCAGCCAGGAGCGCCCCTCCGACGCCCTGGACGCTCTTGACAAGCTGCTCTACTGGCACCCCAATTCCCCCAGCGCCAAGGCCCGTGCCAAGGTGCTCGAGGAGAAGCTCGGCAAGGGGATATAGCGCGGCTCCTCGGCAGACCCGAATGCGTGCGAAGAGGAGCAGTATCATGACAGCCACGCCATCCGCCGATGACCCGCACCCGCGCAAGCGCGTGGCCGCACTCGATTCCGAGATCGCCTATGTGGATACGGGCAAGGCCGACGGCTGCCCGGTGGTGTTCCTGCACGGCAATCCCACCTCGTCCTATCTCTGGCGCAATGTGATTCCGCACCTCGCCGAAGGCAATCGTTGCCTGGCGCCCGACCTCATCGGCATGGGGGACTCGGGCGTGTCATCGGACGGCGACTACAGCTTCGCCACCCATGCCCGCTATCTCGATGCCTGGTTCGACGCCATGGACCTGCGCGATGCGGTGCTGGTGGTGCACGACTGGGGCTCGGGCCTCGGTTTCCACTGGGCCCATCGCAACCAGGACCGCATCGCCGGCATCGCCTATATGGAAGCCCTGGTGAAGCCCGTGACCTGGGCCGACTGGCCCGACGGTGCGCGCGAGTTCTTCCAGGCCCTGCGCTCGCCGGCCGGCGACGACATGGTGCTGACTAAGAACCTGTTCGTCGAGGTGCTGCTGCCCCGCGCCGTCGCTCGTGGGCTGAGCGACGCCGAGATGGCGCACTACCGCAAGCGCTTCACGGAACCCGGCGAGTCCCGCCGCCCGACGCTCACCTGGCCGCGCCAGATCCCCATCGACGGCGAGCCGGCGGACGTGGTCGCCATCGCCGAGGGCTATTCCGAATGGCTGGCGTCAAGCGACCTGCCCAAGCTCTTCATCAACGCCGAGCCCGGCAGCATCCTCATCGGCGAGCAACGCGAGTTCTGCCGCGCCTGGCCCAACCAGACCGAGGTCACGGTGCCGGGTCTGCATTTCATCCAGGAAGACTCCCCCGACCAGATCGGCGAAGCGGTCGCGGATTTCGTGGCTGGGCTGGGGTGAGGGCACCGCGAGGAGGAAGAAGAGACACGCGGAGCCGCAGAGGGGCCGCGCCTCGTTGATATGACGGCGCATGTCCTGCAACAGCGCCGCCTGAAAGATCGGTACCGGGCACCTATTAATTCCTAATTTATCGAATAATATCAATAAATTAACAGTATTTTCGGTATGCTGTTTTACTAACCTATTGAAATAATTTAGAAATCACTGAAATAAATGGTGTCCGGAACCGAATTGCCGACACGGCTCGGCAAGCTGCGCTGATTGTGGCACACTCGCGCAATCGGTGACTTGCCGGAGGGCTCGATGGGCGCGATCCGACGGATGATCCTGGTGTTGGCGGCGTTGCTGCTGGCCACGACCGGCGCGCTCGCCGAGCAGCGCATTGCGCTGGTGATCGGCAACTCGGCCTATCCCGACATTCCGCTCGCCAATCCGGTCAATGACGCGAGGCTCATGAGCGCGACATTGCGCGCCCAGGGTTTCGACGTGATCGAGACGATGGATGCCGGCCAGCGCGACATCCAGCGCGCCGTGAAGGATTTCGGCAATCGCCTCAAGGCGGCGCAAGGCGAGGCGTTGGGCCTCTTCTACTATGCCGGCCACGGGCTGCAGGTGCGCGGCGAGAACTTCCTCATCCCCATCGACGCCGAGATCGAGGACGAGGGCGATGTGGACATCTACGCCATCAGCGCCAACGCTATCCTGCGCACCATCGAGGACGCCCGCAACGGACTCAACATCATCATCCTCGACGCCTGCCGTAACAACCCCTTCGCCCGCAGCTTCCGCACCGTCAGCCGTGGCCTGGCGCTGATGGAGGCGCCCACGGGCACACTGATCGCCTATTCGACGGCGCCGGGGCAGGTGGCCCTCGATGGCGACGGCGCCAACAGCCCCTATACCGAAGCCCTGGCAAGAGCCATCGCCGCGCCGGGCATCAGCATCGAGCGGGTCTTCAAGAATGCCCGCAACGAAGTGTTGGCAGCGACCCAGGGCCAGCAGACACCATGGGAGGCGTCGTCGCTGACCGGCGAGGACTATTATCTGGTGGCGGCATCAGAGCCCGTAGCGGACTCTGAAGCCGAGCCGGCCCCTAGTATCGATGAACGCGCCATCGAACTGGCGTTCTGGGAGACCATCAAGGACAGCGCTCGCGCCTCGGATTTCGCGGCCTACCTTGCGCAATTCCCCGATGGCGCGTTCGTCACCCTCGCTCGCAACAGACTTGAGACGCTGAGCGAGATTGAGGTGGCGGTAGTGGCACCGCCGCCTGAGCCAGTGCAGGAGCCGCCCTCGTATCACCCGGGCGAGAGCTTCCGCGACTGTCCGACCTGCCCTGAGGTGGTAGTGGTACCGGCGGGTAGTTTTCAGATGGGCTCTCCGAGCGGCGAAGAGGGGCGCTATAGCGATGAGGAGCCGATGCACCGCGTTTCGGTGGAGCAGGCCTTCGCGGTCGGGAAATACGAGGTGACGTTCTCTCAGTGGGATGCCTGTGTCTCGGCGGGCGGCTGCAGCCATCGTCCTGCCGATGAGGGCTGGGGCCGTGGCACCCGCCCTGTGATCAATGTCTCTTGGGATGATGCACAAGAGTACGTGCGCTGGCTGAACCGAGAGACAGGGCATGAGTACCGGCTCTTGAGCGAAGCGGAATGGGAATATGCGGCACGCGCCGGCACGCAGACCGCGCGGTACTGGGGCAGTGGTATCAAGCACAACAACGCGAATTGCGATGGCTGCGGCAGCCGCTGGGACAAACAGCAGACAGCACCTGTCGGTAGCTTTTCGCCTAACGGCTTTGGTCTTCACGACATGCTCGGCAATGTATGGGAGTGGACGCAGGATTGTTGGCATGATAATTATTCTGGAGCACCGAGCCGTGCGGCCGCATGGTCGGGTTCAAGTGGTTGCCAGCGGGTGATTCGCGGCGGTTCCTGGGACAGCACACCGTGGCACCTGCGCGCCGCCGTCCGCGACTGGGGCGGCACCGAGGGCAGTGCTAACAATGTCGGCTTCCGTGTTTCGAGGGCTCTTTACTAAGTTTTTTGTCTTCACTTCTTTGCCGTTTGAGAAGGAACCCCTGGTGCGAATATCCTTCGCATCAGTGTACAGGTTGACGGTCTCGACCTCTCCGCGCCTCCGCGTGCGCTTCCTTTTCCCACCCTTGCCAAGCCCCCGCCGCCCTCTCACAATGCGGCCCGTGGGAGGACGAATATGCGCAGTCATCATGATATGGGCGGCCAGCCGGCCGGGCCGGTCGAGATCGGCGAGCACGATTACGACATTTGGGAGAAGCGTATCGATGCGCTGATGTCGCTGCTGATCCAGGAAGAGCGCCTCATGCGCGTCGACGAGCTGCGCCGCGGCATCGAGGCGTTGGCGCCGGATGCCTACGCGTCCCTCAGCTACTACGAGCGCTGGATCGCATCCATCACAGCCATTCTGGTCGAGAAGGGCGTGCTCGACGAGGCCGAGGTGAAGGCGCGCGTGGCCGAGGTGGCGGCGCGGGAGGGAGAGGCATGAGCCGTTTCGCCGTCGGCGAGAAGGTCAAGGTGGCCGATCGCGATCCGCCCAACGAGCCGCGCAAGCCCCATTTGCGCACGCCCTGGTATGTGCGCGGCAAGAGCGGCGAGATCGAGCGCATCTGCGGCACCTTCCGCAATCCAGAAGCGCTCGCCTATGGCGAGGACGGCCTGCCCAAGCAGACCCTCTATCGGGTGCGCTTCGCCCAAAGCCACCTGTGGCCCGACTATACGGGCGCGGCCCAGGACTGCGTCGAGGTCGAGATCTACGAACACTGGCTGGAGCAGGCGTCATGAGCGACGAAGTCAATCACCGCCACGGGGTGCACGATCCCTATTACCGCCATCTCGCCGTTGCGGTGCGCGAGCTGCTGGTCGAGAAGGGCGTGCTCAGCGAGGAGCGCATCGAAAAGCAGATGGCGCGCATGGATGCCCGCAGCCCGGCCGACGGCGCCCGCATGGTCGCCCGTGCCTGGGTGGACGAGGCGTATCGGGCACGCATGCTGGCGGACGGCAGCGCTGCGGCCGAGGAACTCGGTTTGACACTCGACGGCACGCTTCTGGTGGTGGTCGAGAACACCGACGATGTACACAATCTCTTCGTCTGCACCCTTTGCTCCTGCTATCCGCGCACCGTGCTCGGCCTGCCGCCGGACTGGTACAAGGCGCCGGAATACCGCAAGCGCGTGGTGCGGGAGCCGCGTGTGGTGCTGAAGGAATTCGGCGTCACGATGGCCGATGACGTGGAACTGCGGGTGCACGATTCCACCGCCGACATGCGTTACATGGTGCTGCCGAAGAGACCCGAGGGCACCGAGGGCTGGAGCGAGGCGGATCTCGCCAAGCTGGTGACCCGCGACAGCATGATCGGCGTCGGCCTGCCGCTTTCGCCGCAAGCGGCGCAAGCCGCGGAATAGGCCGCGCACCATGCTGAGGGTCTGGGGGCGGCGCAATTCGTCCAATGTGCAGAAAGTGCTGTGGTTCTGCGACGAGGCGGCGCTGACATTCGAGCATGAGGAGATCGGCGGCGACTTCGGCCGCACCACCGATGCGGACATGCTGGCGCGCAATCCCAATGCGCGTGTTCCCACCATCGAGGATGACGGCTTCGTGCTGTGGGAAAGCAACGCCATTCTGCGCTATCTCGGCGCCCGCTATGCCTCTGGCTCGATGTGGCCCACCGATGCGCGCGCACGGGCCGATGCGGATCGCTGGATGGATTGGCAGCAGAGCACCGTGGTGGTGCCGCTCACCACGATTTTCTGGGGCCGGGTGCGCACGCCCGAGGCCTATACGGAAGCGCAGATCGCGGAAGCCGAGGCGGCCGCGGTGCCGATCTGGCAGATCCTCGATGCCCGGCTCGTGGGGCGCGAGTGGATCATGGGCGATAGCTTCACCGTCGCCGACATCCCGCTCGCCATCCTGGCCTGGCGCTGGTTCTCCCTCGCCAAGGCGCCACCGGCGATGGCAGCGCTCGACGCCTGGTTCGCGCGCATCCGTGCACGCCCCGCATTCGAGGCCCGCGTCGCCGGCATAGCTTTGACCTGAGGCGATGGACAGGGCCGCCCGCCTGCGGCACAGTTCTCCCCATGCATGACCTGGTAATCAAGAATGCCGTCATCTACGACGGCAGCGGCGAGGCCCCGCGCGAAGGCGCGCTGGCCGTGTCGAAAGGGCGTGTGGCCGAGATCGGCAGCGATGTCGGCGCCGGCCACGAGACCGTCGATGCCGAGGGCCTGGCGCTGGCCCCGGGCATCATCGACACCCACACTCATTACGACGCCCAGGTCACCTGGGATCCCTGGCTTGATCCCTCTTCACGCCTTGGCGTGACCACGGTGCTGATGGGCAATTGCGGCTTTACCGTCGCGCCCTGCAAGCCCGAGCACCGCGCGGTTACCGCGCGCAATCTGTGCAATGTGGAGGGCATGTCGAACGAGGCGCTCGCCGAGGGCATGCAGTGGGGCTTCGAGAGCTTCGGCGAATATCTTGATCACATCGCCGAACGCGGTGTCGGCCTCAACGTCGCCTGCTTCGCCGGCCATTCCTCGCTGCGCACCTGGGTGATGGGCGACGATGCCACCGAGCGCGCCGCCACGGCTGACGAGATTGCAGCGATGGCCGGGCTCATGCGCGAGGCGATGGACGCGGGCGCCATCGGTTTCGCCACCTCCACCTTCGAAGGCCACAACGGCGCCGGCGGTGTGCCCATGCCCTCGCGCCTTGCGGAGCAAGGCGAGATCGAGGCGCTGGTTGCTGCCATGGCCGAAGGCGACCGCGGCACTTTCATGCTCACGCGCGGCTCGAGCTCGCGGCTGAGCTTCCTCGAATCCCTGACGGAGACTTCCGGGCGGCCGGTGATTGTCGCCGCGCTGCTGCATAACCCCCAGAACGACCGAGCCACCTTGGGCGCCATGGTGAAGATCGGCGCGGCCAATGCGCGTGGCCACGAACTTTACGGCCAGGTCTCCTGCTGTCCGCTGACCTTGGATTTCACCTTGTACAATCCGTACATGATGGAGGCCTTCGACTCCTGGAAGCCCATCATGGAGGCGGCACCGGAAGAGCTGCCAACCCTCTACCGCGACCTCGAATTGCGCGCGGCAGTGAAGGCCGAGATCGCCGATCAAGGCAAGATGACGGCGTTCACGGGCGACTGGAGCGGCATCAAGATCGCCGAAGTGGCGGACCCGGCCAACCGCGACAAGGAAGGCTGCGACATCGCTTCCCTGGCGGCGGCGGACGGCGTCGACCCCCTCGACTGGATTCTCGATTTCGGCCTGGGCGAGGACATGAAGACGACCTTCGCCTCGGTGCTTCTCAACGCCCAGCCCGAGGCGGTGGGCAAGCTATTGAGCGATCCCCACAGCACCATCGCGCTGTCCGATGCGGGCGCGCATCTTACCTTCTTCTGCGATGCCGGCTTCGGCCTGCATCTCTACGGCACCTGGGTGCGCGAGCGCGGGCTGTTTCCGCTCGAGCGCGCGGTCTACGAGATGACCGGGCGCCAGGCCGACATCTACCGCATCCCCGATCGCGGGCGCCTGAAGCCTGGCGCCTGGGCCGATATGATGCTGTTCGACCCGGCGACCGTCGGGCGCACGCCCAATCGCCGCGTCCACGACCTGCCTGCTGGTGCCAGCCGCCTTGTATGCGATGCCAACGGTTTGCATGGCACCTGGGTCAACGGCAGCCGCATCGCCGATTCCGGCGGCCTATGTGTCAACGGCGCTCTGCCGGGCGCGGTGCTGAGGCAGTTCAGCAGTTAGAGCGCGAAAGTCGCGCCCGTGAGTGTTTCCGACTCCTGCCAAAGCCGGTACGCCATGGTCTCGTCCCTGGCCTGGGGTGCGACGCGCGCGATCCCGGGCGGCCCGCGCATTTCCATGAAGCCTTGCGGCCCGAAATACTGACCGCCCTCCACAGTCTTGCCGAGCGCTGCAAGTAATGTCGGTTCCGCGCCGCGCGCGGCCGAATGAAAGATGGCCGGCGCAACCGTGTAGCGCAGCAGCGCGATAAGGGCCGGGTTCATGTGGCGCACCAGCGGTGTCAGCGAGACGCCGGGATGGGCGGCGACCGACAGGACCTTGCATCCCGCACGCCTCAGCCTGCGGTCGAGCTCAAAGGCGAACATCAGGCAGGCCAGCTTGCTTTGACGGTAGTCGCCCGCCGTCGCCAGCGCATCGGGACGGATGCGACCGCTCTTATGGGCGATACTGGCGAGCGAGACGACGCGGCTTTGCGCGCTGTCGGGCATATGCTCGATGAGCTGCGCCGTAAGCAGGAAGTGGCCGAAATAGTTCGCCGCCATCTGGATCTCGAAGCCGTCCTCGCTATGCCCGGGCGGCGGCACCATGATGCCCGCATTGTTGATCAACAAGTCGAGCTTGGGATAGGCCTCGCGGACCGCAGCGGCAAAGCGCCTGACCGAGGCGAGACTGGCCAGATCCAGTTCCATGACCGCGAGATCGGCAGCGGGCATGCGTTGCAGAATGTCGGCCAGGGCAGCTTCGCCTCGCTCTCGGCTGCGACATGCCATGACCACGCTCACGCCTGCCTCTGCCAGGCCGATTGCCGTCTCCTTGCCGAGCCCCGCATTGGCCCCGGTGACGATGGCCAGCGCCAAAGCTCAGTCGCCCGCGATGGCGACCGTCCAGGTCCAGCGTCCGTCCTCGCGATAGAAGCCGAGACGATAACCGACGGCGGAATAGACATAGCGGCTGGCGATCCAGCCCGGCCCCCGATCGTTGGGCAACTCGACGGCGAGCCAGGCGCCGTCCTTGCTGAATTGGCTTCCGTCTTCGAGCCATCTCGCCACGACGACTTCATGGCTCAGCGTGCCTAGGCTCTCCGAAGCTCTCGATGGCTGCGCGCGGACCAGAACGTCCCGCCCTGTCACGACATAGGTCGCGAACGGGTCGAACGCCTCGTTGTTGAGTTCGGGCGCAAGAAAGACGAAGGGCGCCCAGAATTCGTCCTTGCCGAGAAAGCGCCCGCCCATGCGCAAAGCGTATTCGAGCTCGGACCAATACTGACCGTCATCGGCTTCCAGCCAGCGCCGCAAGTCGGCATGGCCGCCCGCACCGCCGAAGCTCAACATGATATTGGGCGCGGCGATGGCGAGGATCCCATCGACATCGCGACGCACCAGGGCATCGAGCAGGCGGTTGCGCAGGGATTGAAGCGCGGGATCCTTGTAGCTTTCGTCGACCGCCGGCACGGGCGCCGGCTCATAGGATGCCGCCGGTGCCACGGCAAGCAACAGGCTTGCCACGACGCTTAGCGCCGCACACGTCGCACTTGGGCTACGCCGACGGTGCGAGGCCGCGTCCGACATGGGCTATCACCGCGTCGATGTCGGCGATGGCACCGGCGGGCAAGGCATTCTTGCCGCTGGTGACGACCGGACTCAGCGCGCCCAGCATGTGGGTGCTGTAGGCCTTGGCGTCATCCGGGTCAGCCGGCACGCCGTCGCGATAGGCGACGGCAATGGCGCGGTCCAAGGCCGGGATGACCTGGGCGGGAATGTGGGCGTCGCGATAGAGGGCGGTCAGTTCGTTCGCCTCGCCATGACGCAAGCTGCTGCGCACCACCTCGACCGGACTGCCGGCCATGCTGGCGAGACCATGCTCGACGAAGGCGAAACAGCCAGTGCAAATACCACGCAAGATCAACGTGGCCGTCAGCCTGTCCTGTCGTGTCAGGGTATCGACAAGTTTGCGGGAAGTGGCGGCCGAATGGTCGGTGAGCAAGGCCATGGTGGCGCGCTCCTTGACCTGCTGCGACACGCCCGCGACCACCGCCGGTGGCACGATGTGCTTGGTGCAAAGCGTGTCCCGCATGGCCTCCGAAACGACGAAGAGCAAGCGCTCGACCACAGCCACGGGAAGGCTCTCGCGCTCGGCGAATGCGGCTTGTACGGCATTGTCGTCGCCGAAACGGTCCATCGCCTTGTGCGCCGTGGGCTCTTCTATGGTGGCACCGGGATTGGCCAGCAGGGTCGCCACCACGCCGGCGCCGCCATGCTCCACCAGTTTGTCGCTGAGTCGGCCCGTTACGGATGAGCGCCGGGCAACGGAACTCAGGCGACGCTCGATCTCCACGACCAGGGCCGAGCGTTCGCCGACCCCATAATTCTGCCGCAGTTCTTGGGGCACCGGGTTCTCGACGATCTCGACCAGGTCGTCCTCGCTGAGCGCATCGGACAGCTCGATGACAGGCTCCGAGACTTCCAGCACGTCTCGCGCCAGGCGCTTGGCGATATCGTTCGGCAGGTCCGGTGTGTTTGCCAGGGCCTGCGACATGCTGCGGCGGACCTCGACCTCCACGTCATCGAGCAGGGCCCGGAAAATGGCGACCGCATCGGCACGTGCCCGCGGCGTCAGGTCGCCGGCCGCGAACTCGGCCCCGATCTCGCTGACGATGCGTCCCCGCAGCGCCGGTGTTGACGCTTCTTGCAACCGTTGCAGGTCATTGCTCGATATGGCCACTGCCACCGTCCTCTCTGCGGCCTGCGCGTTCCAGCGCCTGGCCGCCGCTCTTCCCGTCGGCCATTCTACCCTGTTCAGCCGCCGCCGTGACCACTAATGCCATAATCGAAGGCCCAGGCAAGTCCATCGCGCGTGGCGCCGGCGGGGCTGTACTCGCAACCGATCCAGCCGCGATAGCCGAGACTGTCGATAAGATTGAACAGATAGGGGTAGTTGATCTCGCCATTGTCAGGCTCGTGGCGACCGGGCACGCCGGCGATCTGGATATGATCGATGAGCGGCAGCACCGCTTCTATCGTCGCCGCCAGATTGCCGCCCATGATCTGGCGGTGATAGATGTCGAACTGCAGGAAGAGGTTGTCGCTTGCCACCTCGTCCATGATGGTGCGTGCCTGGGCGATGGTATCGAGGAAATAGCCCGGCATGTCGTGCTTGGTGTTGATCGGTTCGATCAGCGCGCGCACGCCGCGCCCGGCGCATTCCGCCGCGGCCCAACGCAGGTTCTCGACGAAACAGGCATGCGCCGCTGCTGCATCGCCGTCCGGCCCCAGCATGCCGGCCATGATGTGCAGGCGCGTACAGCGCAGGCTTTCCGCATAATCGAGCGAGCGGTTCACGCCGTCGCGAAAATCCGCTTCGCGCCCCGGTACGGCGCCAAGCCCGCGCTCGCCCGCGGCCAGGTCTCCCGGCGGCACGTTGAACAGAACCGTCTCCAGGCCGTTGGCGAAAAGCCGCTCGGCGATCTCGCCGGCCCGCCATGGATAGGGAAACTGAAACTCGACCGCCGGGAAGCCGCAATTCGCCGCCGCGCGAAAGCGGTCGAGAAAATCCAGCTCCGTGAACATGGTTGACAGATTGGCGGCGAAGCGCGGCATCGGTGCCTGTGTCCCGGCTCAGGCCGCAGGGGTGCGCGGCAGTGCGGTCTCCACCAGACGCGCGAAGAAGCTCGCGCCGACGGGCAGGATCTCGTCGTTGAAGTCGTAATGGGGATTGTGCACTGTGACGCAGGCCGGGCCGTCGCCATTGCCGACGAAGGCATAGGCGCCAGGCTTCTCCTCAAGGAAGAAGGAGAAGTCCTCCGAGCCCATCACGCGGGGTTGTTCCGGCGCCTGCCCGCCGAGCACGTCGGCGGCGACGTCGCGCGCGAATGCGGTTTCGTCGGCGTGGTTGCAGGTCGGCGGATAGCCTTTGCGATAGGAGAACGCCACCTCGGCGCCGTGTGCCCCCGCGACGCCTTCGACCACCTCGCGCATGCGGCGCTCGGCCATTTCGCCGACGGCACTGTCGAAGTGGCGCACGGTGCCGCCGAACTCGACCGTATCCGGGATCACATTGAACGCATCGCCCGCATGCAGCGTGGTGACCGAGATCACCAGGGTCGCCGAGGGGTCGGCATTGCGCGATACGATACCCTGCAGCGCCGATATCATCGCCGCCGCGGCAGGAACAGGATCGACCGCCATATGGGGCATGGCGCCATGGCCGCCTTTGCCCTGGACCGTGACGCTGAACGAATCCGCCGCCGCCATGACCGGGCCCGGCGACAGCGCGATGGTGCCGGTGGGCAGGCCGGGCATGTTGTGGACGCCGTAGATGGAATCCACCGGATATTTCTCGAACAGGCCGTCGTCGATCATCGCCTTGGCGCCGGCGAAACCTTCCTCCGCAGGCTGGAAGACGAACACCACGGTACCGTCGAAATTGCGGTTCTCCGAGAGGTAGCGGGCCGCGCCCAGCAGCATCGCCGTGTGGCCGTCATGGCCGCAGGCATGCATCAGCCCTTCCTTGGTGGATTGGTATGAGAGCCCCGTCTCTTCGGTGATCGGCAAGGCATCCATATCGGCGCGCAGGCCGATGGAGGGGCCGTCGCCATTGCGGATCACGCCGACGACGCCGGTCTTGCCGATGCCCTCGGTGACCTCGTCCAGGCCGAACTCGCGCAACCTCTCGGCTACCACCGAGGCAGTGCGATGCTCTTCGTAAGCCAATTCCGGATGGCGATGAATATCGTGGCGCCATTCGCGCATGACGTCGTGAAATGCCGCGATCCGATTGACGACTGGCATGTCCGCTCCTCACCGATTGAACCCTTCCCAACAGGGCGACGTTATCATGGGACCGCCGGCTCCGCTACGCGCCATGTCGGGTGCCGGCCAATGGGATTTCCCAAGACCGTGCAGCCCCTTCGATGCTATAGGGATAGCCGCGTCGCATGGATGCAGGGTTTGAGGGAGCCTGGTTATCATGACCCCCGGGTTTGGTATCAGATTGTCGGGCAAAATCCCGGAAGCCAGTATTCTGGTGGTCGAGGACGATCCGACACAGCGACATATCTTGTCGGCCATGCTCGAGAGCATGGGGGCGGGCAAGGTGCATTGCGCGGCCTCGGCCGAGGAAGCCTTTGCTATCGCCGGCTATCCGGCTGCTGGCCCGAAAACGCAAGGCGTCGATCTGATCCTGATGGACGTGATCCTGGAGGACAGCAACGGCATCGACCTTTGCCGGCGTCTTGCCGCCTTGCCGGGTCTGACGCTGGTGCCCATCATTATCGTCACCTCCCTGTCCGACCCCACCACTCTCAAGAGCGCGTTCGAGGCCGGCGCCGCCGATTTCATCACCAAGCCGATTGCCGACTACGAGCTTGAAGCCCGCATCAGCGCGGCGCTGGGCTGGCGGCGGTCGATGCTGATTCGTATCGAACGAGAGAGCACGCTGGAGAAAAGGGAAGAGGAACTGATCAAGGTCACCGAGGTCCTGCAACAGACCAATGAGCGCTTGCAGCTGCTGTCCACGCGCGATGCCCTCACGGGTATCGCCAATCGCCGGGGCCTGAACGATTTCCTCGATATGGAATGGCGCCGCGCGGCGCGCGAGCACGGCTGTCTGTCGCTGGTGATGATCGACGTCGACGATTTCAAGAACTTCAACGACACGCAAGGCCATCAGGCTGGCGACGAGTGTCTCTGGATGGTCGCGCTCAGCCTCAAGGATTGCCTCAACCGCGGTGCAGACATGGTGGGCCGCTATGGTGGCGAGGAGTTTCTGGCGGTGCTCCCCGAGACGCCCATCGAAGGCGCGGTCAAAGTGGCCGAGGCCATGCGCCAAGCCGTGGAAGACAAGGGCGTTGCCCACGCGACCTCCCGCACGGGAGCCGGCGTGGTTACCGTGAGCGTCGGCGTGGCCTGCGGCGAGCCGAGCATGGCCATGGTCTCCGATACCTTGCTGACCGCTGCCGACAAGGCGCTCTACGAAGCCAAGACCCAGGGCCGCAACCGCGTCGTCACCGCGCCGGAGCTGGTGACGGAAACTTCCTAGCGTTTCCGGCGATAGACCGCTCCCTCGCTCACCACGTAGTCCACACGATCGTCGGCGAGCGCCTGGGCGCATTCCTCGGGCGTGTTGATGATCGGCTCTTCGTGGGCGTTGAAGCTCGTATTGATCAGCACCGGAATGCCGCTGAGGCTCTTATAGGCGGCGAGAACGTCGTAGTAGAGCGGGTTCGCATCGCGTTCGATCACTTGCGGCCGCGCGGTGCCGTCGACGTGGACGACGGCGGGAATGCGCTCGCGCCATTCGGGGCGCACGGCGCAGGTGATGGTCATGAAGCGGGCAGCATAGGCAAGCCCGGACCCCAGCTCGAAGATGTCATTCGCATCCTCCGCCGCGACCACAGGCGCGAACGGCATGAACTCGGTGCGTCCCAGCCGCGCATTGAGAATATCGTTGATGCGGCTATCGGTCGGCGCGGCAAGAATGCTGCGCGCGCCAAGTGCCCTGGGGCCATATTCGCCGCCATGGGTGAAAATGGCCACGGCGGCGCCTTCGGTCAGCAGGGTCGCCGCCGTGTCCACCGCAGCGCCCGGAACCGCCTCCAAGCGTGCGTCCGCCGCGAAGGTGCGGTCTGCCGTATCACCCCAGTCCGTGCCGAGGTAGAGCGCATCGAGGTGCCGCCGGCTGGCCAGCCAGTCTTCCATCCCGTCGCGGCCAAGCAGAAAGTCGAGCACGCCGCCCGCCGCCAGGCCGGCATCGCTCATGGCAGGGTAGACGAAGACCTCGTCGACATCGGTTTCTTCCGCCAGGCGCTGGTTGAGTCGCACATTGCCGAAGACGCCGCCGGCAAGCCCCAGATTGCGCACCGGGTGGCGCGCCAGCAGGCGGCGCGCGGAGGTCAGCATGGTCTCTTCCAGCAAGGTCTGGACCGAGGCAGCGACATCGGCAGGCTCGGCGCCATCGGCCAGGGCGAAAATGCGCTTTCGCATCGCCGTGTAGCTTTCGAAGTCGCTATCGATGCGGCCTTCATCATCGACCGAGAAGTGTTCGGCTAATGGCTCGTATAGTGTCGGTTTGCCGAATGCGGCAAGTCCCGTCAGCTTTCCTTCGTGACGGTTCATGCGATAGCCGAGCGCCTGGGTGGCATAGCCGTAGGCTAGGCCTAAACTATCGATCCGCAGCGGCTCGAGCAGCCCCGCTTCGCCGCCGTGCAGGGTTTCGATGGCGCTATTGCGAAAGACGCGGTGGCTGTATTGCACATTGTCGCCGCCGCCGTCCGCGGTATAGAGCAGCGCTTCGTCCCAATTGGTGTGAAACAGGGTGGGGAGCGCATGGGCGAGGTGGTGATTGTAGAAGCCGACCGGAATGCCGGCGCGGAAGCCCTGCTCGGCACAGAAACGCGCGGTGTCGAATATTCCCGCCGCGTCCGAGCGTTTGGCACGGATCAGCTCGCGCTCCATGCTCTTCTGCTTCTGCTTGCCCACGGCCTGGCGGACCTTGCCTTCGACCCAGCGCCCGCCCGAGAAGTGGGTGAAATAGTGCCATGGGAATACGGCGCGGCCGAGCGCCACGGCATCGACGTCGCCGCGCTCGGCGCCGATGGTCGCGAGGCAGGCGTCGATCGCTTCGTCGGGAATGCGGCCGCCGTCGATCTTGCGCCGCGTCAAGCGTTCTAGCTGGATGGCCGCGCGCATGGCATAGTCCTCGAAGAGGACCGCCACGGCATCGTGGTGGCCGGAATGGACGCCGAGAATGAGCATGACGGATGGCACCGGAGGAAAGGCGAGATGGTGCACTCCTCATGCCAAATTTTGGCTCCTGCCGCAATGCGGCGCGCTCGCTTTGTGGACGATTGTGCTCCTGCTCGGCTGCCAAGCCGCCGTGGCCGATGAGCTGTCCATCGCTTTCGACGGCGATCCCCGGGTCGATTTCGAGGCGGCACTGTTCCACGGCACCTGGTCGGGCTCGGTCGGCGAGGAGTCCGATCCGCGCTTTGCCGGGTCTGAGGTCGTTTGCGAGTTCGAGGGCGGCGGCGACACGCTGCAGGGGCGATGTCTGTTCAGTACGCCGGAGCGCGACACGGCCGTGGCCGAATGGCGCTGCCGCACCGTGGCCGCCCGCTGCCGAGGCGTGGCCTCCTGGCTCGGCGGCACGGGCCGCTTGGCGGGCCTTGCCGGCGAGGCCGAGATCGACACGCCGTCACCGCTGCAAACGGACGAGCGCAATGCAATCTGGCGTGGGCGCTGGGCCGCGCCCAGTTTGACTCAGCGCTGGCTGATGCCGCGGGCCACCTCGGCGGCGCGGACCAATGCGGTCAGCATATCGTGGGTCGGTGTGGCCACGCCCGCCTCCTTGCCGGCGGCCGCGATGGCGCCGTTGATGGCGTCGATCTCGCCCGGGCGGCCCGCATCCATGTCCTGCCACATGGACGGCCTGCCGCCGCGGATCTTGGCTCCGAAAGCGTGCACATAGGCCACCGGGTCGTCGAAATCGAGGGTGATGCCCTTGGCGCGCGCCACTGCCGCGCCTTCCGTTGCGCAGGCCGAAGCCACGGTCCAGGCGTCCGCATCGTCGAGCACACCGCCCGCTGTCAGGCCGGTGAGCGTGCAGACGGCGCTGAAGGTGCCGTTGCAGATCAGCTTCTCCCAGATCAGCTGGTGGATGTCGTCGAAGCATTTGACCTTGAAACCGGCTTTGTCCCAAACAGCAGCAATTGATTCGAGGCGGGGGGTGACCGGGCCCTGCATTTCGCCGAGGCGGATCAGCTCCATACCCTCGTGACGGGCGTGGCCGGGGCCGAGCATCTTGGCGCCGAAGCCGCCCGCGACGCCGATGCTTACGCGCTCCGCCCCCAGCGCCGTGGCTGCCGCATCGCCGCTGCCGAGCCCGTTCTGAATGGTGAGCACCGGCGTGTCCGGCCCCAGCATGGTCTTGATGCTTTCGGCCGCTGCCGAGACATGACGCGCCTTGGTGGCGAGGATCACCAGATCGCAGGCACTGACATCGGCCGCGTTCGTGGTGCCATTGACGGGGATCGTGTTGTCGCCACTGGCCCCTTCGATGCGCAGGCCGTTGGCGCGAATGGCGTCGATATGCTCCTGCCAGACGTCGACCGCCCAGACCTCGTTGCCGGCCTTGGCCAACAGGGCCGCATAGACCGAGCCCATGGCACCGGCGCCTACCACAGCAATCTTCATGTGAACTCCTCGATCCGCCGCCCCGCCAAAGCGGGGCGGCGGGATTTCGATCAGGCTTCGGGATCGCCGGTCGCGACCTTGCCGAACCAGTCCTCGACGGTGATCTGGCCGCCTTCGGCCTCGGCCCGGCCCTGGTCCGAGGCGGGCAGGACTTCCTGGGCAATGTCGATGCGCTTCCAGCCGGCCAGCGGCGTATCCGCACCCTCGCGCGGCACATAGCGCGACGGCGTGACCTTCTGCATGCGATGGACATAGCGCGGGCAGTTGGGCCACATACCGTCTACCGTGACCCGGACCACCATCTGCGCTTCCTTGAATTCGCTCAGCAGCGGGTCGCTGTCGGAGACCGTCGCCGTGCCCTGGACGCGCAGGCGGATGGGATTCTCGAAATCGATGAACAGCATGCCGATCTTGGCGCTGGTGGCGATATTGCCCATCGAATAGAACATGCCGTTGCCGTCATAGCTCGGGAAGGCAATGGTCTTGTTGTCGAGCACCTTGAGGAAACCGGGATCGCCGCCCTTGTAGGAAACCGTCGGCGCACCATCCTCGCCGATGGTCGCCATCCAGAACATGTCGCGGCTCTCTATGAAGGCCTGATCGGTTTCGCTGATCTCGTCGACGATGAAACCGCCGGCGATGAAGTCGGCGACACGGCGGGTGTCGAACTTGTCCTGCATGGCGCGCTGCTGCGGGCCGAAGATCTTGGTCATGGTCGATTTCCTCCCCGGATGTTCTCTGTTGTGGCGGCCGTTGCTACGGCGCCGCCTCTCATTGACATAGCTGACTGCCAGGCCTCCGGCAATGCCTGGAGCCCACGCCCGAGACATGCTATCGCAAGACAAACAGGGAGGCGTGAGGCATGCACGAATACGATACTGAGCTCCAGACCGGCGACGGCAGCATGGATTGCTTCGTCTGCCACCCGGACGAGGACGGGCCGCATCCGGCGGTAATCCTCTACATGGATGCGCCCGGCATTCGTGAGGAGTTGCGCGACATGGCCAGGCGCATCGCCACGACGGGCTACTTCGTGATGCTGCCCAACATGTATTACCGCACCGGCCGCGAGGGGAGTTACGGCTTCGAGCTTGCGCGCATCCGCGTCGACGACGACGAGCGCCAGAAGATGTTCGATGTAATGAATACCCTGAGCAATGCCCGCGTGGTCGCCGACACCGAGTCCATGCTGGCGCATATCCGCAGCGCCGATGGCGCCGCCCCCGGTGCTGTCGGCTGTGTCGGGTACTGCATGAGCGGGCAGTATGTGGTCTCGGTCGCTGCCGCCTATCCGGACGACTTCGCTGCTATCGCCTCGTTCTACGGCGTCGGTATCGTCACCGACAAGGACGATTCACCGCACCTCAAGGCGGACCGCATCAAGGGCGAGCTCTATCTCGGCTTCGCCTCCGACGACCCCTACGTGCCACAGGAGTTGCTCGATCGCATGCCGGGCATCTTCGAGGCCGCGGGTGCGAACCACCGCATCGAAGTCTATCCCGGCACCGAGCACGGCTTTGCCTTCCCGCAACGGCCCGTCTACGACAAACCGGCCGGCGAGCGGCACTGGCAGCGCATGCTGGCCTTGTTCGACCGCCGCCTACGTCCCTAGCACGCGCACCAGGCTTTGGCCGACGGGCGAGACCTCGGCGTCGGCCAGGGCGCCGCTCCGGCGCAATAGCGCATGCGCCTCGGCCAGGTTGTAGTGGGGGATGGCCGGGTAGAGATGATGTTCGATGTGGTAGTTGACGTGGTGCGGGAACAGCCACCACAGCAACACGGCGGAGGCGGTATTGGTGCGCGCGGCGGTCAGGGCGGAGTCGAAATTCCGCACTGCCCCGTGCTCCAAGACGGCACGTAGTCGCAACAGCGCCTGCAAGACGGTCACGGCCGGCACGATCCAAAGCAGCAGATATTCCAGCCACCAGCCTGTTGCAATTGCCGCGACGAACAGCCCGGCCTGTAGCGCGATGACCAGCACCCGGTCGCGACGGGCGTGCTGGCGCAGGCGGGGCGAGGTATCGTCAAGGGGCTTGATGGCCTCGCCGCGGGCGTCGTTGAGTGCCGGGTGGCCGAAGAAGTAGGCATAGGTCTTGTGCGCGGTCAGACCGGCGAGATCCGTTGCCAGCTTGCGCAGGAGATAGGCGCGGCCGCGCGGACAGCCGCCCGCCAGCGCCACGTCCGGATCCTCACGGCCGTAGAGGTGATTGTGGTGCAGGCGGTGAATGACGCGGTAGGTCCGCATCGATATGCCGCCTGCGGCACCGCACAGCCCGCCCACCAGATCGTTGAGCCAGCGGGTGCGATAGAGCCGGTAATGGGCCGCGTCATGGGCGAGTGCGAACAGCGCATGCTGGCGGCTGCCGATGACGAGGATGGCGATGACGACCACGATCGGATGCCACCAGGCGATTGCGGCAGCCGCCGCCAGCGCGATCACCGCCCAGGTCTCGACAACGGCCAGCGTCGCCTTACCTGCGTCGATCGCGCTCAGGCGTTTGACGTCCGCCGGCGCCAGCCCGCGCAGCTGCCGCCCGTCATCGCGAAACTCTTCGCCTGCCGTGATCATGCTGTGAGGATAGCACAGGCGGAATGGCCTCGACCGAATGCCGTTCGAACCGTAGCATGGCGCGATACTGGCAAAGCCCGCGAGGACACGATGATTCCCAACCGCTACCCGACCCTCGATTTCGATCTCGGCGAGACAGTGGACATGCTGCGGGAGTCGGTGACCAACTTCACCGCCGACGAGATCGCGCCGCGGGCCGCGGAGATCGACGAGACGAACGATTTCCCCGGCGATCTCTGGCGCAAGCTGGGGGATCTCGGCCTGCTCGGAATCACGGCGGGCGAGGACTATGGTGGTGCCGGCATGGGCTATATCGAGCAGGTGGTGGCGATCGAGGAGGTCAGCCGCGGCTCGGCTTCGGTCGGGCTCTCCTACGGCGCCCATTCCAATCTCTGCGTCAACCAGATCAATCGCAACGCGACCCATGAGCAGAAGGCGCGCTATCTGCCGAAGCTGATCTCCGGCGAGCATGTCGGCTCGCTGGCCATGAGCGAGCCGGGTGCGGGCTCCGACGTGGTCGGCATGAAGCTGCGTGCCGAGAAGCGCGGCGAGCGTTACATCCTCAACGGCAACAAGATGTGGATCACCAACGGGCCCGATGCGGACACCCTTGTGGTCTACGCCAAGACCGATCCTGACGCGGGCAGCCGCGGCATCACTGCCTTCCTCATCGAGAAGGGTTTTGCAGGCTTTTCCACGGCCCAGAAGCTCGACAAGCTCGGCATGCGCGGCTCCAACACCTGCGAACTCGTCTTCGAGGACTGCGAAGTGCCGGAAGAGAACGTGCTCGGCGAGGTCGGCGGCGGCGTGGCGGTGCTGATGAGCGGCCTTGACTATGAGCGCACGGTGCTCGCCGGCGGGCCGCTCGGCATCATGCAGGCCTGCATGGATATCGTCGTGCCCTATGTGCACGAGCGCGAGCAGTTCGGCCGACCCATCGGCACCTTCCAGCTCATGCAGGGCAAGCTGGCCGACATGTACACCACCATGAACGCCTGCAAGGCCTACGCCTATTCGGTCGCCAAGGCCTGCGACCGCGGCGAGACAACGCGCAAGGACTCGGCCGGCGTCATCCTCTATACGGCGGAAAAGGCGACCTGGATGGCGCTCGAGGCGATCCAGGCGCTGGGCGGCACCGGCTATATCAACGAAAGCCCGACAGGGCGGCTGCTGCGCGATGCCAAGCTCTACGAGATCGGCGCCGGCACCAGCGAGATCCGCCGCATGCTCATCGGCCGTGAGCTATTCGAGGAGACTGCCTAAGAAATGGTGACAGTTACCTAATGTTGATGCGTTTTCTACATTATTTCAAATAGTTAACTGAACTTCCAGTCAGGTCTGCTTCGGTAACCTATTGAAATATTGTTAAAAATTGACCAGTATTAGGTAACTGTCACCAATATAATGCGTGCTGAGTTAGACGAAGCTGCGGACGATGCCGCCTTCGACGCGGAGCGAGGCGCCGTTGGTGCCTGAAGAGGCCAGGCTGCAGACGTAGCAGATCATGTTGGCGACCTCGTCGGGGGTCTCGTAGCGCTGCAGCAGCGAAGACTGGCGGCGTGTCGCGAAGACCTCGGCCTTGAGGTCCTCGACGGTGCGGCCTTCCGACCCCGCCCGCTTGCCCATGCGGCTTTCCTGGATCTCCACCCAGGTCGGTCCCGGCAAAACGGAGTTTACGGTCACCTTGGTGCCCTTGGTGGTCTCGGCGAGGCCCCGGGCGATAGCCAGCTGCGCCGCCTTGGAGAAACCGTAATGGATCATCTCCGGCGGGATGAAGACGCCGGATTCGCTGGACACGAATATGACCCGCCCCCAGTCGCGCGCCAGCATGCCCTTGAGGTAGTGCCGCGCCATGCGCACGCCGGACATCACATTGATGTCGAAATACATCTGCCAGGTCTCGTCGCTCACCTCGTCGAACGGCTCGGGCTTGTATATGCCGACATTGTTGACCAGCACGTCCACGTCGGGGTGGGCGGCGGCCAAGGCGTCACAGCCCTTCGCCGTGCCGAGATTGGCGGCGATGCCGATGGCGCCCGCATCCGCAACCCGCTCGCCGAGGCGGGCGAGCGCGTCATTGACGGTAGCGCCGCTGCGCCCGTGCACGATGACCTTTGCGCCCATTTCCGCCAGCCCCACCGCGGTCTCGAAGCCGATACCGCGAGTGGAGCCGGTAACCAGCGCGGTCTTGCCGGAGAGATCGAGGTCCATCAGTCGCACTTCGCTTCCGGGAAGCCCTGGCGAATCCATTCAATGGCCTTGTATCCGGGCGGCGGATTGACGCATTCCGCGTTGTAGTAGACGACGTCGTCCACCACGATGCGGCCCAGCTCTTCGTCATAGCGGCTCGTGCCGATGGCATTGGCCTGGATCGCCTGATGACCGTCCGCCAGCGCCATCTTGACCATGCCGCTCGGGCTGTCCCACTCGAGATAGGTGAGTGCCTGCATCACCTGCTCCGGCGTCGGTGCGCCGCCGGCCTCGGCTTCGGCCTTGGCATAGGCCGTCTTCAGGCCCAACAGCGCCATGGTGTACTTGTAGGCGCCCTGGTTTGGTACATGGCCCCATCGTTCCGTATAGGTGTTGTGGAACCAGGTGTTCATCTCGCTCTCGGGCGCAAACGGGCCGTGCGGGCCGCGGGCGCCGAGGATGGTGCCGTCGGGCATGCGGTCGCCGATCAGGTGCAGCACGTGCTCGCCAGCGGACAGCACCACTTGGCTGCGGTCGAACAGGCCGCGCCCGGCGCCCTGCAGGATCAGCGCTTCGAGATCGGCACCCCAGAAGCTCGAATGGATGACATCGGGGCGCCGCGACAGCAGGGCCGAGATCTCTGCCCCGAACTGACCGGCGAACAGTTTCGGGAACTGCTCGTCGATCACCTCGACGCCCGGCTTGAGCACCTGCATGGAGCCCTCGAAGTCGTTCCAGGAATCCTGGCCCCAGGCATAGTTCTGATTGAGCCCGGCGATGGTCTTCACGTCCGGCTTGCGGTCGAGCAGGTAGCGCGCGATGGCGACATTGTCCATGGCGGCATGCGGGCCGGTGCGGAAGACGTATTCGTAGCTCGCCTCCTCGAAGACGCGCGGGGTGCCGCAGTCGACGAGAACGGTGAATTGCTTGAGCTCCTCGGCGACTTGCGGAATGGCCAGACAGTCGCCGCTGGAGATGTAGCCCATGATGATGTCGACATTGCGCCGCTGCACCAGATTGCGGAACTCGGCCACCTGCTTGGTGGCGCCGCCGGCCTCGTCGACGAAGATCGGCACGATCTCCATGCCGCCGATGCCGGGCGTGTCGTAGGGCGCGGGGAAGGTGCCCGCATTGAGCGCCTCGATGGTGAGCTCGGCACCCTCGCGCGCGGGCACACCGAAATGCGCCGCCGCCGGGCCGGAAAGGAAGGTGACGACGGCGATGGAAATCTTGCCGTCTTCGGCGTGGGCCGATGGCGCTGTGGCCACCGAAGCGAGCCCGATAGCCAATGCGAGCGCGGCACAAACCTGCCCGCCCAGCGAACGCAACGATGCCAGGATCATAGTTCTCTCTCCCTGTCCGACTGACGCATGCGGAGGCCGATATTGCCAGCCCGCGCCGGCCGAGTCGATGGCCGGTGAGCGGTCATGGCAAATCGGGTCGTCTCTTGCCTCAGGCGTCGGTGCTGGGCCTGGCCGAGAACATGGTGTGCCAGCGATGGATGGCGGGATAGCGCTCGGCGATGCCCATCTCGAAGCGGTTGGCCATGTTGATGACGAACCAGGCCGTGATGTCGGCGATGCTGACGGCGTTGCCTGCAATGAATTCGTTGTCCGCCATCTGGGGCTCGAGGCGGGCGAAGAAGACATGCGCCATCTCCTGGCCGCGCTCTACCATGGCCGGCAGCTGCACGAGTTCCGTGCGTGTGCCGGGCACGACGCGGCCGGCGAACAGCGGCATGTCGTTGCGCGTCGCGTGCAAGAGCGGAATGAAGCCGTCGAGCTCCACGCGGCGGTTCCACATATCGATGATGCCGCGCGCCGCCGGCGTGCTGCCGAACAGGGACGGTTCGGGATGCAGCTCTTCGAGATAGCGGCAAACCGAAATCGATTCGGCGATCACCGTGCCGTCGTCGAGCTCCAGAAAAGGCACGCAGTGGAACGGGTTCATGGAGGTGAAGGGCTCCTTGAACTGCTCGTCGTCGCGCACGTTGAGTTGCACCGTGGGGATATCCAGCCCCTTCTCGGCAAGAAACATGCGAACGCGTTTCGAGTTGGCAGCCGGGCCGAAATCGTAGAGCTTCATGAGCCTGATCCTTTGTCTCCCTCGTGTGGCGGTAACCCTAACCCCCACCCCAGCCAGGAGGTACCCGAAGAATGACGACCACCCATGCAATTCGCATTCACCAGACCGGCGGGCCCGAGCAGATGCGCTGGGAAGAGGTCGCGGTCGCCGAGCCCGGGCCGGGAGAGGTGCGCCTTCGCCACGGCGCCGTCGGGCTCAATTTCATCGATGTGAACCAGCGCTCGGGGGCCTATCCCCTGCGTGCCCTGCCGGCGGTGCTCGGCATGGAGGGCATGGGTGTGGTCGAGGCGGTGGGGCCGGCGGTCGACGGCTTCGCCGAAGGCGATCGCGTGACCTATTGCATGGCGCTCGGCAGCTATGCCGAGAGTCGCGTCATCAAGGCGGACCGGCTCATCAAACTCGATGCGGACACGCCGGACGAGACCACTGCCGGGGCAACGCTGAAGGGGCTGACCGCCCATTACCTGGTGCGCGAGCTCTATCCGGTGCAGGCGGGCGATACGGTGCTGGTGCAGGCGGCGGCGGGCGGGGTCGGCCTCTTGCTCTGCCAATGGGCGAAGCATCTCGGGGCCACGGTCATCGGCACCGTCGGCTCGGCGGACAAGGCGGCGCTCGCTGCGGCGCACGGCTGCGATCATCCCATTCTCTATCGCGACGCCGACTTCGCCGAAGCCGCCATGGATCTGACCCAAGGCCGGGGCGTCAATGTGATCTACGATGCGGTCGGCGCTGACACCTTCGACAAAGGCATCGATTGCCTCGCCGAGCGGGGCTGGATGGTGAGCTACGGCCAGTCCTCCGGCCCCACGCCCCCCTTGCAGACGACGCGGCTCGCGCCCAAGGCGCTCAACGTCACCCGCGGCGGCTTGGCCTATTTCGTCAAGGACCCGGTGCAGCGCGCCCGCAACGCGGCGGAGCTGTTCGGCCTGATCGCCGAGGGCGCCTTGCGTGTGGAGATCAACCAGCGCTACGCACTCAAGGACGCCGCCCAGGCGCACACCGACTTGGAGAGCCGGCAGACCACGGGCACGAGCGTATTGCTGCCCTGAGGGAGTCGGCGGCGGTTGTCGCCGGCACTCCGATTTGAGACAGTTATGGCCCTTGGGAGGATTACCGCCATGGTCGAGTTGAATGTTAACGGCAAGTCCGTCGAAGTGGATGCGGAGGACGGCACGCCGCTGCTTTGGGTCTTGCGCGACCATCTCGACCTCACCGGCGCGAAATACGGCTGCGGCATCGCCCAGTGCGGCTCCTGCACCGTGCATATCGACGGCGAGGCTGTGCGCTCCTGCGTATTGCCTGTGGATGCGCTGACGGGCGGGGAAAAGATTGTCACCATCGAAGGCCTGTCGCCGGACGGCAGCCATCCCGTGCAGCAGGCCTGGGCCGAGCTTGACGTGCCCCAGTGCGGTTATTGCCAGACCGGCATGATCATGGCGGCCGCGGCACTGCTGGAAACGACGCCGCAGCCGAGCAACGCGGATATCGACGAGCAGATCACAAACATCTGCCGCTGCGGTACCTTCAACCGGGTCCGGCGCGGCATTCATCGTGCCGCCGAGATCAAGGGCTGAGGGGGCGGGATCATGTCAAACCCATTCACGCTCAGCCGCCGCGGTTTCGTCATCGGCGCTGCCGCTACCGGCGCCGGGCTCTGCATCGGTTTTTCCCTATCCGATGTGCATGCGGCGGAGACGCCCGAGATCAACGCCTGGGTGGTGATCCATCCGGACGATACGGTCGTCATCCGCATTGCGCGCTCGGAGATGGGGCAGGGCACGCTGACGGGCTTGGCCCAACTGGTCGCGGAGGAACTCGAATGCGACTGGTCCAAGGTGACGACGGAGTATCCCACTCCCGGCCAGAACCTGGCGCGTGACCGCATCTGGAAGAACTTCTCCACCGGCGGCAGCCGCGGCATACGGCAAAGCCACCAATATGTGCGCGAAGGCGGTGCCGCGGCGCGGCTCATGCTGATAGAGGCGGCGGCGAATGCCTGGGGCGTGCCTGCCGGCGAATGCGGCGCCGCCGAAAGCGTCATCACCCACGGGCCCTCGGGCCGCACCACGACCTATGGTGCCGTCGCCGCGGCTGCGGCGGCACTGCCGCTGCCGCTCGAGGTGCCGCTGAAGGACCCGAAGGACTGGACGATTGCCGGCAAGCCTCTGGCGCGTCTCGATACCCGCGACAAGCTGACCGGGCGGCAGGTCTATGGCGCCGACGTGAAGCTGCCGGGCATGCTGAGCGCCGCCATCAAGGCCTGCCCGGTCTTCGGCGGCACGCTCGCCGCCTTCGACGATACGGCGGTGCGCGACATGCCAGGCGTGCGCCATGTTGTCGCCGTCGGCGAGGACGCGGTCGCCGTGGTGGCCGACACCTGGTGGCGCGCCAAGACGGCGCTCGACGCTTTGCCCATCACCTGGGACGAAGGCCCCCATGCCGACGTCTCGAGTGCCACCATCGATGCCTTCCTCGAAGAGGGCCTGAGCAGCGCGGAAGAAGCTTTCGTCGGCAACGAGGCGGGCGATGCCAAGGCGGCAATTGCCAATGCGGCCACAGTTATCGAGGCGGACTACAGCTACCCGTATCAGAACCACGCGACCATGGAGCCGATGAACGCCACGGCGGTGTGGACGCCGGATAAGTGCGAGGTCTGGTGTCCGACGCAGAACGGCGAGGCCGCGGCGCTTCCGGTCGAGAACTGCGACGTGCACAAGCTCCATCTCGGCGGCGGTTTCGGCCGGCGCGGCGCCTTCCACGAATATGTGCGCCAGGCCGTGCTCATCGCCAGGCAGATGCCGGGAACCCCGGTCAAGCTGTTGTGGACGCGCGAAGAGGACATGACCCACGGCCACTATCACCCCATTACCAAGGCGCGGCTGGTGGGCGGCTTGGACGAGAACGGCGATCTCGCCGGCCTGCACGTGCGCCTGTCGGGACAATCGATCCTCGCCGCGGTTCGCCCGAACAGGCTGCGCGAGGACGGCGCGGACCCGATCACCTTCCAGGGCCTGCTGCCCGGCGGCGACCACGGCTTCATCTACACCGTGCCCAACTTGCTGGCCGACCACGCCATGCGCAATCCGCACGTGCCGCCGGGCTTCTGGCGCGGCGTCAACATCAACCAGAACGCCATATACCTCGAATGCTTTTTGGATGAGCTGGCCCATGCAGCGGGCAGGGATGCACTCGCCTTTCGGCAGAAACTGTTAGTCAACGAACCGAAAGCGTTGGCCGTGCTGAATGCCGTCGCGGAGCGCGCGGGGTGGGGCGGGCCGGCACCGGCAGGCGTGCATCGTGGGCTTGCCGTCTGCAAGGCGTTCGCGAGCTATATCGCGGCCTGTGCCGAGGTATCGGTCGCCGATGACGGCGCCTTGACCGTGCATCGCATCGTCGCCGCCACCGACAGCGGCCATGTGGTCAACCCGCAGCAGGTCGAGGCGCAGGTCGAAGGCTCCTTCGTCTATGGGCTGTCCGTCCTGTTCTACGGCGCCTGCACGGTCAAGGACGGGCGTATCGAGCAGGAGAACTTCGACACCTACAATTCGCTCCGCATCGCCGAGATGCCGGCGGTGGAGACCATCGTCATGCCGTCGGGCGGCTTCTGGGGTGGCGTCGGCGAGCCGACCATCGCGGTGGCAGCCCCGGCGGTGCTGAACGCCATCTTCCGCGCCACCGGCAAGCGCATCCGGCATTTTCCCTTCGGGACTGCCGATCTGAGTGCCGCGTGATGGGGTGACGGGCAAGCTGCTGGGTCTCTGTGCCGCGTTGTGGCTGCTGATGACAAGCGGTGCCGCCGCCGGCGATCCTGCCAACGGCCGGACGGTCTTCCTCGATCGCGAGCGCGGCCACTGCCTGCTGTGTCATCGCGTGGCCTCTCTCGACGAGCCGTTCCAGGGCGATATCGGCCCCGACCTCTCAGCGGTGGGCGAGCGCTTGAGCCCGGCGCAGATGCGCCTTCGCATCGTCGATCCGACCCGGCTGAACCCGGACACGGCCATGCCCGCCTATCACCGGACGCATGATCTTCACCAGGTCGCCGAGGCCTATCTCGGCAAGCCCGTGCTCACGGCGCAGGAGGTCGAGGATGTCGTGGCCTATCTCGCGACATTGCGACAGCGGGAGACGGTGGAGTGACCCAACCATCAACCCGCCGGGGCTTCGTGCTCGGTGCCGGGGCAACCATCCTGGCGCTGCGGGCGTTGCCGCTCCATGCGACCCCGGAAAGCATGCATTCGGCCATGAAAGCGGCTTTCGGCGATGTGCCCATCGAGGAAGGCAAAGTCATCGTCACCCTGCCGCCGATCAGCGAGAACGAAAACTCCGTCGGGCTCACGGTCGAGGTCGCGTGCGCCATGACGGAAGCGGATCATGTGCGCTCGATCCATGTGTTCTCGGAGCAGAACTCGCTGCCGGACGTGGCGCGCTACACCCTCAATGCCAGGTCCGGCCGGGCGCGGGTGGCGACGCGCATCCGCCTTGCCGACTCCCAAGCCATCGTTGCGGTCGCCACCATGAGCGACGGCACACTCCGGTCGGGCGCGGCCAAGAGCATCGTCACGCTCGCGGCCTGCGTGGACTTGATATGAGGCGCGGGCAATGACCAAGATCCGCCTTGCCGTGCCCGAGACCGCGAGTGCGGGCGAGGTCATCGAGATCAAGACCCTGATCGCCCATCCCATGGAGACGGGATTCCGCCGCGACGCGGTCGGCAAGGCGATCCCGCGTAACATCATCACGGATTTCCTCTGCCTCTATAATGGCGAAGAGATCTTTCGCGCCGCCTTCCACCCGGCAGTGGCGGCAAACCCGTATCTGACGTTCTACACCACGGCAACCGAGAGCGGCGAGCTGGTGTTTGTCTGGACCGATCAGTACGGCGAGAGATTTTCCGCCTCCGCCACGATCGCGGTCGAATGAAAACCGTTTGCCTTGCAAGTGTCGTCGTATGCCTTCTGGCATATTCCGCAAAGGCAGACGACGTGCAGTCCGGCTACACCTTTCAATCCGCCGACACGCAGGCCTTGCAGGACGATCCCTTCGCCAATCCCGGCATGCTCTGGGTCGATGCCGGCAGGGATCTCTGGCGTTTGGGAGACAAGCCCTGCGCCGCTTGCCATGGCTCGGACGGCAGCGAGATGGCGGGTGTTGCCGCACGATATCCGATGTTCGACGAGCGGGAGGGTCGTCCGGTCAATCTGGAACAGCGCATCAACCTGTGCCGCAGCCGCTATCAGGATGCGCCGCCATTGGCTTACGAATCCGAGGCCCTGCTGTCGCTGAGCGCATTCGTTGCCCATCAGTCCCAAGGCATGCCTGTGACGGTGCGCATCGATGGACGGGGTGATGGCCTATTTCGGCTGGCCGCGGGCGCACGAGGACGACGGCGAGCGCGCGGTGCGGGCGGCGTTGGATATCGTCGCCGCGGTCAAGCAGGTCGAGGCGGCGGAGCCGCTGCGCCTTCGCGTCGGCATCGCCACCGGCCCTGTGGTGGTCGGCGAAGGCAGAGGCGACGATGCCGAGGCCAACCGGCTTGCCGTCGGCGAGACACCGAACCTTGCGGCGCGCCTGCAAGGCCTGGCGGGTGCGGACGAGATCGTCATCGGCCAGGCCACGCGCGACTTGATCCGCGGCGCCTTCGATTATGACGATCTTGGCGCGCAAGCGATCAAGGGTATGGGGGCGCCCGTGCGCGCGTGGCGGGTGTGGGGCGCCAGCCAGGCGGAAGGGCGCTTCGAGGCACAAGCGGTCGGCGGGCTCACCCCGTTCGTCGGACGCGAGACCGAGATCGCCATGTTGATGGAGCGCTGGGCGCAGGCCAAGGATGGCGAAGGCCAGGTGGTGCTGCTCGAAGGCGAGCCCGGCATCGGCAAATCCCGCATTACCCAGGTGCTGCGCGAGCGCTTGGGCGACGAGCCGCACACGCGCCTGCGCTACCAGTGCTCGCCCTATTACGCCAACTCGGCCTTCTATCCGGTCATCGACCAGATGGAGCGCGCGGCCGGCTTCGCCCGCGAAGACTCTTCAGAGGCCAGGCTCGACAAACTGGAGACGCTGCTGGCGCAGAGTGCGGAGGACGTGGCGAGCGTCGCGCCATTGTTTGCGGCAATGCTGTCGCTGCCGCTCGACCGCTACCCGGCGCTCACTCTGTCGCCGCAGCGCCAGAAGGACGACACTATCGCCGCGCTGGCGGCCCAGGTCACGGCGCTTGCGGCGCGCGAACCGCTGCTGATGTTGTTCGAGGACGCCCATTGGTGCGACCCGACGACCCTGGAAACCCTGAGCGCGGTCATCGGCCGGATCGAAGCCGCATCGGTTCTGCTGGTGATCACCCACAGGCCTGAGTTCGAGCCACCTTGGACGGGCCACGGCCACGTCAGCGCACAATCCCTCGCCCGGCTCGGCAAGCGCCAGGGTGCCGACATGGTGGCGCGCGTGACCGGAGGCAAGGCCCTGCCGGACGAGGTGCTCGACCAGATCGTCGCCAAAACCGACGGCATCCCGCTATTCGTCGAGGAACTGACCAAGACAGTGCTGGAGAGTGGCCCCAGCACCGAAATGTCGATCCCATCCACTCTCCGCGACTCGCTGATGGCGCACCTCGATCGTTTGAGCCCGGTCAAGGAGGTGGCCCAGACCGGCGCCTGCATCGGCCGGGAGTTTTCCTACGAGCTGCTGGCAGCCGTCTCGCCGCTGCGCGACAACGAGCTGCAGGATGCGCTCCAGCAGCTCGTCAATAGCGAGCTGATCTTCCGCCGCGGCCCCCCGCCCGACGTGAGCTACACCTACAAGCATGCCCTGGTTCAGGACGCGGCGTATGAGAGCCTGCTCAAGAGTCAGCGCCAGCAGTTCCACAAGCGGATCGCGGAAACCCTCGAGTCGGAAGACGCGGAGAACGCCACGAACGAGCCCGGATTTCTGGCGCATCACTTTTCGGCCGCCGGCATCGCCGAGCGGGCGATAGGCTATTGGCAGGCGGCGGCACAGCGATCGATGCAGACGCTGGCCACAGGCGACGCCATTACCTGTCTCGACAGGGCATTGGAATCAGTGGCGGCGCTACCGGAGGGAGCCGATCGCGACAATCTCGAAGTGGACATAAGAATCTCCTTGTCGATGGCGCATCTGACCGAGAAGGGTTGGGCAGCCGAGGAAATACCCATAACGTTGCGGCCCGCGGAAAGGCTTTGCGAACGTGGCGATAATCTATTTCGTACACTAACAATAAAATGGAACTTGTTGCAGCATGAATTTATACACTGCAACTTCTCTGCGGCTCTCGAGATCATTACGGATTCGCTGGCGGCCGCCGAACAGAGTGCCGACATGCGTTTCAAGGTCATGGCCTGGAACATGGCAACGTATGTCTATTGGGCTACGGGACAACTCAGGAAAGCTGAGATTTACGGAGCCCAGTTGCTTGAGGCTTACGATGTCGAGCGCGACGCCTCCCTCATGGTCGCTGCCGGCGGCTTGGATGCCAAGGTCATGACCTATGGCGCGATGACCTATATCTATTGGAGCTTGGGGCGTCCCGAGGCAGCCAAAGCTGCCGTCGAGGAGCAGTTGCAGCATGCCCGAAGTCTCGATCACGCTTTGACCCTTATCTTTGCCTTGAACCACGGTTGCGATGTCCTCGCCTATATGGGCGAAGCCGAGCTTTTGATCGAGCGGTCCACGGAAGCACGGGGGATCGCGCGCGAGCAGGGCAATCAATTCGTGGAGATTTCGGTCTGCGGCTGTCATGGCGGCATGGGGTATCTCTATGCCGGCGATTTCGCGACCGCCGACAAGGAGCTGACCACCGGTTTCGACATGTGGGCCGCGACCGGCGGCAAGTGGCAGCTCGGCCAAGGCTATATGTTGCGCGCCGAAGCGGCCTTGGGACTGGGCCAGGTGGATCGCGCGCGCGAGCTGATTGAAACCGCCATTACGGTGACCGAGGAGACCGGTCACGTTTTCTGGGCTGCCGAAACCCATCGTGTGCACGGCGAAATCCTCGGGCATGCCTCGTTTGGTGATACCGTCGCAGCCGAGGCCAGTTTTCGCCGCGCCATCGCCATCGCCCAAGAGCAGGCGGCGAAGATGCTCGAACTTCGCGCGACCATCGGACTCGCCCGCCTCTGGCAGTCCCAAGGCAAGCTCACCGAGGCCCGCGACCTCCTCGCGCCCGTCTACGGCTGGTTCAGCGAGGGCTTCGACACCGCCGACCTCAAAGACGCCAAGGCGCTGCTCGACACCATGCGATAGTGGCCACCGTAGGCCTGGAAATGTCAGGCGAGAGCGACGGCAGACCACCGGTCCGGCCACCCCGGCACGCTGAGCGCAAGTCTGCCAGTCGAATTCGCGGTACCCGTGTTGTCGCCGCCGTGCTATAGCGCCCGCCGGTTGGGGAGAACCATGAACGTCAGTGACGCCATCAACTTCGAGGACCTGCGGCAAATGGCCAGGCGCTATCTGCCGAAGATCGCTTTCGATTACATCGAAGGCGGGGTCGATGACGAGGATGGGCTCGACTTCAACCAGGAGGCCTTTCGCCGCCATCGGCTGATCCCGCACTATCTGGTGGACGTCACCAAACGGAACCAGACGACGCGCCTGTTCGGGCAGGAGTATGCCTCGCCCTTCGGCATCGCGCCGACCGGGCTTGCGGCCCTGTTCCGGCCCGGTGCCGACATGATGCTGGCCGAGGCCGCGCGCGACGCCAACATTCCCTTTATTCTGTCCGGCGCTGGCACGGGTTCGATCGAGGACCTCGGAAAGCTGGCGCCGGATCATGGCTGGTACCAGCTCTATGCGGCACGCGACAAGGCGATCTCCGAGGACATGATCCGCCGCGCCCACGATGCCGGTCTCAAGACCCTGGTCTTTACCGTCGACGTGCCGGTTCACACCAAGCGCGAGCGCAATCGGCGCAACGGCTTCACGCGGCCCTTGAAGCTCTCTTTTGCCACCAAGCTCGAGGCCATGCGCCACCCGCAATGGCTGGCCGGCTATCTCAAGGCCGGCATGCCGACGCTTTCGAACTGGGTGGCCTATGCGGGCGACAACCCGACCCCGGACCAGGTGGCCGATGTCGTTGTGGCGCAAACGCCGGCGCCCATGTCGTGGCACGATGTGGAGAGCTTCCGCAAGCTGTGGCCCGGCGCCTTCGTGCTCAAGGGCATTATGAATGCGGCCGATTCGGTGCGTGCGGCTGAGCTGGGCGTGGACGGGGTGATCGTCTCGAACCATGGCGCCCGCCAGCTCGACCGCGCGCCGTCGCCGCTTGACATGCTGCCCGCCATCAAGGCGGCGGTCGGCGATCGCATGACGGTGATGTTCGACAGCGGCATCCGGCGCGGCTCCGACGTGCTGACCGCGCTCTGCCTTGGTGCCGAGTTCGTCTTCCTCGGCCGCCCCACCCTCTATGCCGCCGCCGTCGGCGGCACCGCAGGCGTCGCCCATGCCATCGATATCCTGCGTGTCGAGATCGACATGACCATGGGCCAGGCGGGGGTGAGCGAACTCGCCGAACTCGGGCCGGAGCGCATCTGGCGCGATTCCGCGGAGGATCGCCTCTCCAACCGCAGGGCCGGGTGAATCTGATCTTCGTAGCCGGCGCCTGGGGCAGCGGCACCACCGCCGTGGCCGGGGCTTTGGTCGAGCTTGGCGTATCGACCTTCGGCCCCCACTTCCGTACCTCCGATCCGCGTACGCCCAATTCCTTCGAGCTGGTGGCCTTTCGCGAGCTTGTCCTGCGCTTCGTTGACGAGGGCAAAGTTTCATTCGATGCCGTGCGGTCTGCGGAGTTGGTTGCTGCGCTAACAGAATTTCGAGGCGCGCTCGATGCCGGAAAATTCGGTGACTGGCCGGAAGGACCGAGGCGGCTGGTGCTCAAACTGCCGGCGGCCGGCCTCTGCCTGCCGCAGATCGCCCATGTCTTCGACACCACGGCGATCGTGGTGCACCGGCCGCTGGCCGAGATCGAGGCGAGCCGCGTGCGCCGCGGCTGGACGTCCAATCTCGGTGCTGCCGGCGCGCGTGCGATCTATTCGAAGCTGTTCAGCGACCTGACCCAGTTCGGGCTGTCCAACCTTGCCCTAAGCTATCGCGATATCACCGCCGATCCGGAGCGCGCCATGCGCCGGGTCGTCGATTTCTGCGGTCTCGAGGACCTGGCGGAAAACCCGCCGCGGGCCTGCGCCTTTATCCGCGGCCCAGATAAGGCTGGGTGACCGGCAGGATGACGCTGTTCAGGAGGTTCACGGCGGGATCCATGGTCGCCATGGTCAGCGCCAGCTTGCCCACATCGGGGAGCGGCACCAGGCCCTCGGCCTTGGCGGTCTCCTCGCGGCCCTTCCAGATATCGGTCGCCACATTGCCCGGATGCAAAATGCTGACGGCGATGCCGTGCTCGCGACCGTCGAGCGCCAGGGCGCGGGTCAGGCCTTCGAGGCCGAACTTGGTGGCGGTATAGGGGGACGAGCCCTCGCGCGACATTTGCGCCGAGATGCTGCCGATATTGATGATGCGCCCGCCGCCCTGGGGCATCATCACGCGAAAAGCCTCGGCCGAGCAGAGAAACGGTCCGGTCAAGTTGACGTCGACCACGGCGCGCCAGTCCTCGGGCGTCAGCTTGTGGGGCTTGCCGGCGCGGGTCATGCCCGCATTGTTGACCAGGATATCGACACGGCCCCGGGCATCCATCACGGCCGCGAACAGGCTCGCGACCTGAGCCTCGTCGGTGACATCGCAGGCAATCGCGGTGCCGCCGATCTCCGCCGCCGCCGCCTCGATGCGCTCTCGGTTGCGTGCCGCCAGCACCACATGAGCGCCGGCGCCCGCAAAAGCCTCCGCGATCGCCTTGCCGATGCCGCTGCCGCCGCCTGTGACGATGGCAACCTCACCCTCGAGCTCCGCCATGGTTTCCTCCCCGATCTTGTTCCTCGGCCGCCTATGTCATATCAGAGCAGACCGGAGAGTACGAGCGAGGCATGTTGTGAACACGCACGAAGCTAGACCGCCCGAAGGCTTCAAGCTCTACGAGACCCGTGACGGTCGCTTCAGCGAACGTATCGGGCCCTACTTCCTCAAAGGCCGGGGCACGGACCTGGTCATGGGCTTCCGCGTGCTCGAACACCATGCGAACCGCAACGGCGTGGCCCACGGCGGCGCGCTGATGGCCTTTGCCGACACCCTGCTCGGCAATGTCGCGGCACGCGCCGCCGATTACGTCGCGGCGACGGCGACGCTCAATACGAGTTTCCTGCGCCCGGCCCAGATCGGGGCCTGGGTCGAGGGACAGGCGGAGGTTCTCAAGATCGGCAAACGCGCCATCTTCGTGCGTTGCGCGCTGACTGCCGGCGGTCAGATTGCTTTCACGGCGGAAGGCATCTGGCAGCGAATCACACCCGGTGGGCAGTCAAGCCGTCCCAATCCCACGTGATGCCGTGGCCGGGGCGCTCCGGCGCGATCGCCATGCCGTCACGCATTCCCAGCGACTCCGCCATATAGGCGTCGAGCCCGAAGCCGTGCACTTCGAGATAGGCGGCGTTGGGCACGGCCGCGAGCAGGTGAACATGAATGTCGTGGGCGCCGTGGGAGGTTACCGGCAGGGCATTCGCCTCGGCCAGATGTGCCACCTTCATCCAGGGCGTGATGCCGCCGCAGGTGGTGAGGTCGGGTTCGGGAAAATCGATGCCGCGGGCGCCGATGAGCTGGGCGAACTCGGCAAGGGTGTGCAGGTTCTCGCCGGCCGAGAGCGGCACGCCGCCATGGGCGCGCAAATGGGCATAGCCGGCAAAGTCGTCAGGCGTGATTGGCTCCTCCACCCAGACCAGATCCAACGGCTGTAGGGCGCGCAGGGCCCGCAGGGCCTGGTCGGGCCGCCAGGCCTCGTTGGCGTCCGCCATCAGCTCGGTATCGGGATCGAGCGCCTCGCGCACGGCGGTAACGCGTGCCAGGTCCTCTTTCAGGGTCGGCTTGCCGAGGCGTGTCTTGACCGAGCGGTATCCGGCCGCCTCGCTGCGAAGCGCGCCTTCGACGACCTTCTCCAGGGGGAAATTGAGGTCGATATTGCCGGCATAGGCGCGCACCGCCGGATCGTGGCCGCCGAGCAGCCGCCAGAGAGGCTCGCCGAGGGCGCGGGCGCGCAAGTCCCAGAGCGCCGTATCGACCGCGGCGATGGCGAAACTGGCCGGCGCGCCGCGGCCGGCGTAGTGCTGGCATTTCCACATCTTGGCCCAAAGCCCTTCTATGGCGCGCGGATCGCCTTCCTTGACGATTTCCGCGTAGACCGCATCGATCATGGTGGCGATGGACGCCCCTTGGCCGGGCATCACGGCCGTGTAGCCCGAGCCCTCGACGCCATCGCCGTCGGTCAGTCGCACCATGACCATGTCAAAATCGCTCATGACGCCCGTGCTGGCGCCGCGCACAGGCGTCGGCAACGGAATGCGGTAGAGCGTGGTCTCGATGTTTGCGATTCTGGTCATGATTTCTCCCCTGTTCGGTAGGGCGGTATACCCGATTATTTGACCATTTCGCCATCGAGTGAGAAGATCATGTCAAATACGATGGAGGACGGGACTATGCAGACACGGCTTATGGCAGTGGCAACGGCAGCGGCGCTGGCGTTTTCGGCACAGACTGCGAGCGCGGATCCGCTGGGTTCGGCGATCTGGCCCGATATTGTCGAGGCCCATCTCGGCGCCGGCGAGATCGTCTATGACGACGCCGTCAAGGTGACCATGCCGCGGGTCATTTGGGAGCCCTGGAGCGTGCCGGTGCAGATTAAGTTCTCGGAAGAGCTTGGTCCGGTGAGCGAGGTCTTCCTGTTTGCCGAGAACAATCCCATCCAGACCGCAGCGCAAATCCTGCCGCGCCGGGCGGTTCGTGCCGTGGGCATGAACATTCGCCTGGAGCGCACCACGCCGGTGCGGGCCGCGGCGCGCAGCGTCGATGGCGTCTGGCATGTTGCCAATGTCGAGGTCACCGTGATCGGTGCCGGTGGTTGCTCGAACCCGAGCGTCGACGTGGCCGAGGGCGACGTGGGCGTTGTCGCCACCAAGCAGTTCGACCAGGAGGATGGCGGCAGCCGGGTGAAGGTCATGATCACCCATCCCATGGATACGGGATTGGTGGACGATGCCAATGGCGACCCCATTCCGGCCTATTACATCGATTCGATCAGCGTTGCTGACGAGCGTGGCCCGATTGCCGATCTGGTGACCTATGCGGCGCTTGCCGCCGACCCGGCCTTCACCTTCGACCTGCCGGACCGGCGCCAGAGCGTTCGCGTCACCGCTCGTGACACGCTGGGCCTTGCCTTCGATTCAGATCCCTTGATGTAGGTCTGCCCGGCTACTCTGTCCCGACAACGACGCGGTTGCGGCCGGCCTGTTTGGCGCGATAGAGCGCCCGGTCGGCGCGCGACAGCAACACTTCGATATTGTCGTCCGCCGAGGCCTGCTCGGCCAGGCCGATGCTGACCGTCATATGGCGGCGCTCGGTCTCGGCTGCGATCTCGATCTCGGCAACGCGGGCCCGCAGGCGTTCGGCCAACTGATGGCCGCCCTCCGCGTTGGTTTCCGGCAGCACGATGGCGAATTCCTCACCGCCCATGCGCCCGAACATGTCGTTCTTGCGCAAAATCTCCTCGCAGGCGGCGGCGAAGCGCTGCAGGGGGACGTCGCCCTCGGCATGCCCGAACGTATCGTTGATGGTCTTGAAATGATCGATATCGAGCATCAACACCGTGCAAGGGTGGCTGTAACGCCCGGAGCGCTCCAGTTCGGCGCCGCCTTTGGCCAGCAGATCACGCCGGTTGAGCACGCCGGTCAGCGGGTCGATTGATGCGTCGTGGCGCAGCAGTTCCTCCTGGGTCAGGTCATGAATGACGCAGACCAGGTGATAGGCGCCGTCAACTGCGGCCTTTGCCCGCGACAGGTCGACGGGAAAGAGGGAGCCGTCCTGGCGGCGTCCTTCGGTCTTGCCGCCGTTTCCGCCATCCGCTGTCTCTATGTCGTTCCAGTCCGGAATCACCAGCGAAATGTGGCGGCCGAGGAGATCGCTCGCGGGGAAGCCGAACATCTTTTCGCAGGCGGGATTTGCGAGCCGCATCAAGCTCTTATCGTCCACCACCACAACGCCGTCCCGCATGGTATCGAATACCACACGGGCATAGGTCTGCTCGGCGAAATCCTCGCCCTTGGGGACGTTCATGTGCGGCCTCGCGGAGCCAACGAACCAACCGTTACGTCTCAGACTGTGCGGTCAGACGCGCTCTCTCTATACTGACGGATGCTGACACAAATCCCCATACCGTCAAAACCTACTTTTGCAGGTCAATGACGACAGGCATTGATATAGGCCGGTTTGGCCGCGCGCAAAGGCCGCTGCCATTTCCCGCATTGGGCGCCCCATGAGGCTCGTGGCGTTGATCGATGGCGCCAGCCGTTTGTGCGGTTGGCTGGCGGCGGCGGCGTTCTTCGCCCTTGGCCTGATCGTCGGCTACGAGGTGGCCATGCGCTACCTGTTCCTGGCCCCGACACGGTGGGTCGAGGAGGTCGCGCGCCTGCTGCAGATTTACGCGGTCTTCCTGGCCGCGGCCTGGCTGGTGGCGCGACGGGAGCATATTCGCATCACTGTCTTGGCCGGCGCATTGCCGCGCCCGGCACGCCTTTGGCTGGCGCGCCTGGTGCTGCTGGTGGTGGCAGTGGTCGCCGGCGCCGGGGCCTGGCATGCCGGAGCCCTGCTGCGTTTCTCGGTGGAGATGGAGCAATACACGGATTCCACTCTCGGCCTGCCCATGTGGCTGTTGCAGGCGCCTCTGGTTGTCGGCCTCGACCTGGCAGGCCTGCAGGCGCTGGCGACCCTGCTGCGAAGCTTCGTGGAGCCCGGGCGGCTCAGCGAAAGCGGCGAGCCGGCGAGCGTCTGAGCGATGGAAGCGCTGCTCGTCTTTCTCGCCCTTTTCGCGGTACTGCTGATCGGTGTCGATATCGCCTTCGCCTTGGCCGGGCTCGGTCTGGCATTGCTGCTGATCGGCGGCTTCTCTCCGCTGATCATGCCGCAGACCATGATGGCGAGCATGGACAACTTCATCCTGCTGGCGGTGCCGTTGTTCATTCTGATGTCGAACGTGCTGCTGCGTGGCGGCGCAGGCGACGACCTCTTTGCAGCGGTGCAAAGCTGGGTCGGCCACTGGCCGGGTGGGCTGGCCGTGGCGACCATCCTCTCCTGCGCCTTGTTCGCCGCCATCTCAGGCTCGTCGGTGGCAACCGCGGCCACTGTCGGCACGGTTGCCATTCCGGCCATGGTGGCGCGCGGTTACGGCCGCCGCTTTACCTACGGCCTGTTGGCGGCGGGCGGCACGCTCGGCATTCTCATCCCGCCGTCGATTCCGATGATCGTCTACGGCGTGGTGATGTCGGAATCGATCGTCGATCTCTTCCGCGCCGGTATCGTCCCGGGCCTCATCTTGACGGCGCTGTTCGTCGCCTATGCGGTGTTGCGGGCGAAGTTCGGCGGCGGCTGGCAGCCCGAGCCGCAGGCGGATTGGCAAACGCGACGGGCAGCGAGCCGCCGCGCCGCGCCGACCCTGGCATTGGCGCTGGTCATCGTGCTCGGTATCTATCTCGGCGCCTTCACCCCGACCGAAGCGGCCGGTGTCGGATTCCTGCTGGCGCTTGCCATTACCCTCGGCCTGCGCCGCAGCCTGCGCATAGGCGATCTCTTGCCTATTGCCCTCGAATCGGCGCGGACCTCGGCCATGATCCTGTTCATCGTCGCCGCTGCCAGCGTTTTCGGCAAGGCATTGACGCTCTATCGGATCCCTCAGGAGGTAACCGACCTGGTTATCGGCAGCATCGCCACGCCCGAGCTGTTCATTGCCACCATCTGCATATTGCTGCTCGCCATGGGCTGCGTGCTCGAAGCCTTGTCGATGATGCTGCTGGTCGTGCCCGTGGTGCAGCCGGCCCTGTTCGACCTTGGCATCGACCCGATCTGGTTCGGCGTCATCTTCACCATGATGATCGAATGCGCCCTGATCACGCCGCCGGTGGGGTTGAACCTGTTCGTGATCCGGGCGGTGGCGGGTCAATCCCTGGCGGGCGATGAAACCGTAACCATCGGCGATGTGGTGCATGGCACGCTGCCCTTCGTGCTGCTTATCCTCTTCGCCGTCGTGCTGATGGTTATCTGGCCATCGATTGTTCTTTTTGCTCTGCATTGAGGGGGCACCCATGTTCGCAGCGCCACCCGATATCGAAACCCGCGTCTTCAGCCGCATGCCGGATCATTTCCGTAAGCCCGGGAAGCGCAGCGAATGGGCCGATATCATGTTGCTGGGCGACACGACCGACTGCTTTCTGGAGGGACCCTCCTTCGATGCGATGGGGAATCTGTGGCTGGTCGATATCCCCTATGGCCGCATTTTCCGCGTCTCGCCGGATGGCGAATGGACCTGCGCGGCCGAATATGACGGCGAGCCCAACGGCCTCAAGTTTCACGCCGACGGGCGCATCTTCATTGCCGACCACAAGCAGGGCATTCTGCAGCTGGATCCGGGGACCGGGGCGATCAGCCCGGCGATGGACAGGCCCAGGCTCGAGCGTTTCAAGGGCTGCAACGACCTGTTCTTCACCGCTGACGGCACCCTCTACTTCACCGATCAGGGCCAGACCGGGCTGCACGATGCCTCCGGCCGCTTATATCGATTGCGCCTCGACGGCAGTCTCGACCGGGTGCTGGAAGGTATCCCAAGCCCCAATGGCCTGGTGACCAATCTCGAGGAAAAGATTCTCTACCTCGCCGTGACCCGGGACAACGCGGTCTGGCGCGTGCCCATGCTGCCTGGCGGCGAGGCCACCAAAGTCGGCGTTTTCGTGCAGATGTCCGGCGGCCTCGCCGGTCCCGACGGCATGGCGCTCGATGTCGCCGGGAACCTCGCCGTGGCCCATGCGGGGCTCGGCACGGTGTGGCTGTTCAGCCGTCTCGGCGAGCCCATCGCGCGGGTGCGCAGCTGCGAGGGCGCCATGACCACCAATATCGCCTATGGTGGGCCGGATAACAAAAAGCTCTACATAACCGAGTCTGAAAGTGGCAGCATTCTGGTTGCCGACATGCCGGAGCCGGGGCGAAGGATGTACGGCTAGGGGGAATACGATGGCCAGCAGTTTCACCTACGCCCTTCCGGTCGATCAGACCGAGTGGAAGACCGGCGGCAGTATGGAGACCACGCTGCGGTGGGCCTATGACGACGGCAATGAACGTCTGCTGGCCTTGTACGACAAAGGCAAGAAGCAGCAGTGGGATGCCGCCGAGCGCATCGACTGGTCGCAGGATCTCGACCCGGAAAATCCCATGGGCCTGCCCGACCAGGCGATCCTTATCTATGGCTCGGAGGTTTGGAACCGCTTGACGGACGAGGAGCGCACGCGGCTCCGCCACCACCAGCAGGCCCACACCACCTCGCAGTTCCTGCATGGCGAACAGGGGGCGCTGGTCTGTGCCGCCAAGCTCGTGCAGTTGGTGCCCGATCTCGACGCCAAGTTCTATGCCGCCACCCAGACCATGGACGAGGCGCGCCATGTCGAGGCCTTTTCGCGCCTGCTGCGCGACAAGTTCGGCCTTGCCTATCCCATCACCCCGCCGCTGCAGGCGCTTCTCGACAATGTCATCAGCGACAGCCGCTGGGATTTCACCTATCTCGGCATGCAGGTGCTTATCGAGGGCCTGGCGCTGGCTGCCTTCCAACGCATCCGCGACCAGTCGAGCAACCCCCTGGCAGCGCAGGTCAACGCCTATGTCTTGCAGGACGAGGCGCGCCATGTCAGCTTCGGTCGCCTGGCGCTGCAGGACTACTATCCCGAGCTCAGCGATGCCGAGCGCGCCGAGCGCGAGGAGTTCGTCGTCGAGGCCTGCTACCTGATGCGCGACCGTTTCCTGGCGCGCGAGCTGTGGGACAATCTCGGCCTGCCGGCCGATGAATGCATCGCCTATGTGGATGGCTCGGACGCCATGCGCCAGTTCCGCGGCCGCCTGTTCAGCCGCATCGTACCGACGGTCAGGGCGATCGGCCTGTGGGGGCCGAAAGTGCAACAGGCTTACGCCGACATGGGCATCCTCGATCTTGCCGACATCGACGCCGAGGCCCAGTTCGAGCAGGACAATCGTGTGGCCGAGGACTTCGATGCCGGATTGGCGCCGCAGCAAGCATCCTAAAGTGGTTGCCTTGGCATAAAGCGGCTTGCTATGCCGGATGGGGGGAGGACGCAATATGTTGCATGTCTATTCCGGTCTTGGTCTTCTTGTTCAGATTGCTGCAGCATTGATGCTTGCGGCTCTTCCGTCGCAGGCGGCCTCGTATTTGGATAACGGGACCAGCCAGTACGAGAATGGCCGGTTCGGTTTTCACGCCGACATTCCCAATGGCTTCATCCAGGGTCCGCGACCCGATAATGACGATGGTCGGGCCTTCACGAGCCCCGACGGGAGCGGAGAGGTCCGGGTGACCGGGGCATACGCATTCGTCGTTGTCGACAACTGGACCCAGTATGTCGCCTTCATGTCGGCGCTTTATGGCACGGACGGCGGAGAGATTACCTATCAGGCCGGCGGAGACGATTGGCTGGTCTTGTCCGGCACGGAAGGCGGTCGGATATTCTATCTGCGTGCGGAGCTCGGAGAGGATCCCTTCGGCGACGATATCATCGCCACACTCGAGATCCGCTATGACATCGCCGCGCGCGACAAATGGGATCCGATCATCGGTCCCATCGCCGACAGCCTCGGAACCTGGCAGGCGCCGGGGGGCGCGTCCCGCTGCTGCGCCGGCGCATGGCGACGACTCGCTGGCGGCGTGGGACAGGATCGCGGACCGCGGCCGCGCACAGGATTTCGAGACCTTCCTCAGCCTTTACCCCGACAGCCCGATGGCAGCCTTCGCCCGCATCCGTCTCGCCGAGCTTCAGGAGGCGGCGCCTGCGCCCGTCGCATCGAGCTACAGCCCGGGTGAGATATTCCGCGACTGCCCGGCCTGCCCGGATATGGTCGTGGTGCCGGCGGGGAGCTTGCCGCCGGATGCCGAGGAAGAGCTGGACCCGGAAGAGCAAATGACGGCCTGCGTCTCTGGCCAGGGCCCTGTCCGGGCTCCCATGGTGGCGGACGGTTTCGCGATCGGGCGCTACGAGGTGACATTCGCAGAATGGGACGCCTGCGTGGCCGGCGGGGGCTGCGCTCATCGGCCCGATGACAGGGGCTGGGGGCGCGGCGACAGGCCGGTGATCGACGTGTCCTGGCAGGATGCACAGGCCTATGTGCGATGGCTGAGCGACGTGACGGGAATGCGCTATACGCTGCCGACCGATGCGGAATGGCAATATGTGGCGCGTGCCGGCACCAGCGGGCGGTTTTGGTGGGGCGACGATGTGGGCAGCGACAACGCCCATTGCGGTGGCTGTGACGGCCATTGGGACGAGAGCCAGACCGCACCTGTGGGGCGTTTTCCGGCGAACCCCTTCGGCCTTCATGATGTCGTCGGCAATGTCTGCGAGCTAGTCGCGGATTGTCAGTTTTGGGGCTCCGGCGGCGGCTGGCGCGGGCCGCCATGTCTCGGCGGCTCATGGGCGGCCGGTCCCTACAGCGGCCTCGGCCCCTGGCGCCAGGACGCCCGCGGCGATGATGGCGGCTTCCGCGTATCGCGCCCCCTCAACTGATCCCGTATCCGCTTCGGTCTCCGTACGGCATCACGCCGATAGCCCATCGACGAAATTGAGCATGGCTTGCGCAGCGGCGGTGCCGTGGCTGAGCACCACGCCGTGGCGGGCATTGGCGCAGAGCAGCAGCTTCGCGCCGGGGACCCGGGAATGGGTGTCCGCAAGGGTCGGCGGCGACAGGAAGGGACTCGAATCGCCGGCGATCATCAGCGTCGGCACGGCGATGCGCCCGAGCTCGTCCGACAAATCCACGTCGGCCAGCATGTCGCCCTGGCCCAGAATCACGTTGGGGTCACAGGCCGACTGGCAGGCATGGAACCAGTCCCACTCGGCTTGGGCAATCCCGCCGGGGAAGAAGCGTCGGCCCATCATGGTCTCGGACCAGGCGGCCATGCCGTCGCCTTCGATCTTCTCTCGCCAGGCGCCCAAACCGGAAACGGCGACCCCCTTGTGCGGGGCGGTGCACGAGATCAGGCTCAGAAGCGCATCGGCATGATGAATGGCGAGGTAATAGCCAAGCGCGCCGCCCATCGATTCGCCAACGTAATGAAAGCGTTCGGCGCCGGCCGCCGCGGCCACGGCCAGGGCATCGGCGGCCAGGCCCGGCATCGACCAGTCATAGCCGACGCCCGCCTCCGCCGAGCGGCCATAGCCGCGCACGTCGAAGCGCACCAGGCGGAAGCGCCGCGACAGGATCGGCCACCACTTGCACCAGATACGATGATCGATGCCGACACCGTGGTGAAACAGCACCGTCTCGGGCGCGGCTTCCCAGGGCGGGGTGAGATCGACGATGTCGTACCAGATGTCGCCGTGGGCGGTTTGCAGCGTGGCCATGGTTTGCCTTTCCGAAAAACTCTCAGCGCCGATTGGTATAGGCGGAAGTGGCGTCTCTTGGCGAGCCCGCTATGATGGCGCCACCCTAACCCTGCCCGGACCGCCATGCCCAGCTCGCCACGCCCCAAAGACGCCGCCACGCTCATTCTGTTGCGCCACAGCCATGGTGCGGCGGAGGTTCTGCTCGGCCAGCGCCACGCCAAGCACGCCTTCATGCCGAACCGCTATGTCTTCCCCGGCGGTCGCGTCGACCCTTACGACCATCGGGTGCGGGTGGCGAGCGAGCTTCGCCCCGAGGTGCGCGATCGTTTGGAGCGTGCCGCCACGCCGGCCCGTGCCCACGCCCTGGCCGTGGCAGCGGTGCGCGAGACCTGGGAGGAGACCGGCCTGCTGCTGGCGCAGCCCCTGCCCTATGGCATGCGCCCGACGACGCGGACGCCCTGGGATGCCTTCAGCGAGCGCGGCTTGGCGCCGGCGCTGGACTGCCTTGACTATATCTATCGCGCGGTGACGCCACCGGGGCGGCCGCGGCGCTTCAATGCGCGCTTCTTCCTGGCGGATGCGGCCAATGCCACGGGCGAGCTGGGCGGCGACGACGAGTTGCTGGACTTGCACTGGGTGCCGCTCGACGACGCGCTGTCGCTCCCCATTCCGCAAGTCACCCATCTGGTGCTCGAGGAAGTGCGCCGCATTATGGAAACACGGCCGGAAATGCCCAAGCACCGGCCGCTGCCGCGCTTCCAGACCATCAACGGCCGCTTTGTCTTCGACCACGAATAGGCGCTATTCGGCTTCGACCCGCTCCACATTGAGCACGGTGCCATCGACATCGATGACCTTGACCTCGGTGCCGACCGGCATGTCCTCGCCCGCCACCAGCCACAAGCTGTCGCCGACCCGCGCCCGGCCGCGGCCATTGCTGATGGGCTCCGCCAGGGTATAGACGCGGCCGATATGCTGGTCGCCGCGGCGGTTGAGGTCGGGCCTGTCGGTCTCGACCTGTCCCGGGCGCCAGAACTTGCGCCCGACATAGATGCTGACGATCGACAGCGCCGAGAACACCAGCATCTGATAGCGCCAGTCGAACTCCGGCAAAGCCAGCAGCAGCAGACCCGTGACGCCGGCCGAAACGCCGAGCCAGAGGAACAGGGTTCCCGGCAGCAGGATCTCCAGGATGATGAAGGCGACGCCGGCGATCCACCAATGCCAATATTGGACCTCTGTGAAAAAGGTGGGGTCCATTTCCATGGCTCAGGCGTCCCGGTTCCAGGGCCCGTCGCCGCCACGCGCCACGCCGGCCTGCTTGGCGAGCTCGGCGACACCGGCCACGGCGCCGATCACGCCCGAGGCTTCGAGCGGCATCAGCACCACCTTCTCGTTGTCGGCGCTGGCGATCCCCTGCAAGGCCTCGATATAGCGCTGGGCGACGAAGTAGTTGATGGCCTGCACGTCGCCGGCGGCGATCGCCTCGGAGACCATGGTCGTTGCCTTGGCCTCGGCTTCGGCGGCACGCTCGCGCGCCTCGGCCTCGCGGAAGGCGGCTTCGCGCTTGCCTTCGGCATCGAGCACGACCGCCTGCTTGGCGCCCTCGGCTTTCAGGATCTGCGACTGGCGCTCGCCTTCGGCTTCGAGGATCAAGGCACGGCGCTCGCGCTCGGCCTTCATCTGCCGGGCCATGGAATCGACCAGGTCTCGCGGCGGCGAGATGTCCTTGATCTCGATGCGGGTGATCTTGACGCCCCAGGGATTGGTGGCCTCGTCGACCACCGTCAGAATGCGGCTGTTGATCTGCTCGCGCTGGGACAGCAGCTCATCGAGATCCATCGAGCCCATCACCGTTCTCAGGTTGGTCATGGTCAGGTTGATCGTGGCCAATTCGAGATTGTTGACCTCGTAA